>CALDPI010000308.1 GCA_937912045.1 uncultured Clostridia bacterium | reverse complement strand
CAGAGCTACGACTTCTATCATCTTTATAAGGAATACGGCTGCAATATGCAGTTTGGCGGCGATGACCAGTGGTCTAATATGCTTGGCGGTACAGAGCTTATCAGAAGAAAACTCGGCAAGGATGCCCACGCAATGACCATTACTCTTCTTACCGATTCAGAGGGTAAAAAGATGGGTAAAACCGCGGGCAATGCCGTTTGGCTTGATGCTAATAAAACTTCACCTTATGAGTTTTATCAGTACTGGCGCAACGTCAGCGACAGCGACGTATTAAAATGCATTCGTATGCTCACATTTATTCCGCTTGCGAAAATTGACGAAATGGATAAGTGGGAGGGTAGCCAGCTTAACGAGGCAAAGGATATCCTCGCTTTTGAGCTTACAAAGCTTGTTCACGGTGAGGAAGAGGCGCTTAAGGCACAGTCTGCTTCACGCGCACTTTTCGGCGGTGGCGGTGATACCGAGAATATGCCTACTACGGTAATTGATGATGCACTGTTAACCGAAGGTTCAATCGGCATTCTTGATTTGATGGTTGCTTGCGGACTCGTTGCCTCAAAGGGCGAGGGAAGACGTCTTGTACAGCAGGGCGGTGTTTCTACAAACGACACTAAGGTTACCGACCCGAATAAACGTATCACAAAGGAAGAATTGACCGAGGCGGTAATTATCCGCAAGGGTAAAAAGGTTTACCACAAGGCAACAGTATAATTTAAAAGACTGGCACAAAATGCCAGTCTTTTTTTGATGCCATGCGTTAATAATAAGTGTGGAGGGATTATATTGGATAAAAATAAGAAAAAGAACGATATGAAAACACTTTCAGCCGATGCAATTATGAGCCAGCCAGAAACAACCTTTGAACTCGTTAATAAATATGGCACGTATGAAATTCAGCCGACGAGCGATAGTGATAACGATTATCCGAAAATTGCGCAAGGGTTGCCAAAGCCTGAAAACAGAAAGGTTTTAGATGAGGATTAAAAAAAGCGAAGGGAAAATCCCTTCGCTTTAAAATTTTACATATTAAGCATCGAGCTCATATCATACATTCCGCAATCGCAATTCACAATAAATTCAGCAGCTTTCACAGCACCTGTTGCAAAAAGACCTTTTGAAAGAGCGGTGTGTGAAAGTGAAATAATCTCGTCATTGCCTGCAAAAATAACCTCATGCTCGCCAACTATTGTGCCGCCACGCACAGAATGAATACCGATTTCATTCTTATCACGCTTTTCGCGGTAAGAGTGGCGGTCGTAAACGTAGTTTCTTGCGCCCTCGAGCGTGTCATTCAGTGCCTCTGCAATCATAATTGCGGTTCCGCTCGGTGCGTCGATTTTTTGGTTGTGATGCTTTTCAATGATTTCAATATCAAAGTCGTCACCGAGAATCTTTTCCGCATTCTTTGCCAAGCTAACAAGAACGTTAACACCAAGTGACATATTAAACGTGAAAAATATGGGTATTTCCTTTGCGGCAGAATGAATTTTGCTTATTTGTTCCTCGTTATAGCCGGTTGTAGCAATAACGGCAGGGATTTTGTTTTTGAGTGAAAAATTAAGCAAATCATCAAGATTAGAAGGGTTAGAAAAGTCGATAATAACATCGGGAACAACCGTTACGCTGTCAAAATTTGTAAATGTGGGAAAATCAGCGGTCATATCGCGGCATATGTCAACACCTGCAACGACCTGCACATTTTCCTTATTCTTAATGATATTAGCAACGGCTGAGCTAACCTTTCCAAAGCAACCGCTCAGTAAAACGTTTAACATATTTTTCACATCCTGATTTTTTTATATTTTTGAGAGCTCGGATTTAATCAATAATTTATGCTCGTTGGATGAAGGGCATAGGGGGAGACGAGTGGGCCCAACCTGCATTCCTAATTGGTTCATTGCGTCCTTAACGGGAATCGGATTAACGTCACAGAAAAGAGCTTTTATGAGACCCATATACTTAATCTGCGCCGCTGCAGCAGAAGCTGTGTTTCCATTTAGGTAGTCGTCACACATTTTATGCGTTTCATACGGCAAAACGTTTGAAAGCACCGATATAACACCTAAAGCACCCAAAGACATAAAGGGAACGATTGTGTCGTCATTTCCCGAATAAAAAGTGAGGTTATCACCACACAGTGCCATACTTTCAGCAAGTGCGGCAACGTCACTATTTGCTTCCTTTACTGCCACAATATTTTTGTGGAGTGAGAGCTCTCTATAGGTTTCCGGCTTAATATTAACACCCGTTCTTGATGGAACATTATACAGAATAATCGGCAGCGAAGTGTTATCTGCAATGTGATTATAATGTGCTATAAGCCCTTTTTGTGAGGTTTTGTTATAATATGGTGTTACGAGCAATAAAGCGTCTGCGCCTGCGTTTTCGGCGCTTTTGCAAAGCTCCACACTGTGCGAGGTGCTGTTGCTTCCTGCACCGGCAATGACAGGTATCCTGCCGTTTGTCTGTGTAACAACTGTTTTTATAACATTAAAATGTTCAGAAGCGGACAGGGTAGAGGATTCGCCCGTTGTTCCGCAAACAACCAAAGCGTCAATGCCTTTTTTAATCTGATTTTCAGTTAATTCCTTTAGCTTAGGATAGTTTACCGAGAAGTCGTCGTTCATCGGTGTAACGATTGCTGTTGCAGCACCTTTGAAAATCAGTTTTTTCAAATGAATCACTCCATTAATTAAAAATTAACGCACAGAGGGTTCAATGTATCCTTCGGCACACAAAAGCTCTGCAAGCAGAACAGCGCCGCCTGCGGCACCGCGAAGTGTGTTGTGAGAGAGGCAAACAAATTTATAATCGTACTGGCTGTCTTCACGAAGACGTCCGATGGAAATTGCCATACCGTTTTCAAGGTTGCGGTTGAGCTTGGTCTGGGGCATATTGTCTTCTTCAAAGTAGTTAAGGAACTGCTTCGGTGCGCTGGGCAACTCAAGCTCCTGCGCTCTGCCTTTATAGTTTTTCCAAGCCTTGAGGATTTCAGCCTTCTCAGGTGCCTTTTTGAATGACATAAATACTGCAGCCATATGACCGTCCGAAACGGGAACACGCAGGCACTGTGCAGTAAATTTGGGACTGTCGGCATTTACGATAACGTCACCTTCAATTTTACCCCAAATCTTAAGCGGCTCCTGCTCGGATTTTTCTTCTTCGCCGGAAATGAAGGGAATAACGTTATCAATCATCTCAGGCCATCTCTCAAAGGTTTTACCTGCACCGGAAATTGCCTGATAAGTACATACGAGAACCTTTTCAACACCCATTTCAGTGAGGGGGAATACGGCAGGAACATAGCTCTGCAATGAGCAGTTTGATTTAACAGCGATGAAACCGCGCTTTGTGCCAAGACGTCTGCGCTGTGCGTCTATTATATTAATATGTTCGGCGTTGATTTCCGGTATAACCATCGGAACGTCGGGAGTGCCACGATGGGCGCTGTTGTTGGAAATTACAGGGCACTCGTGCTTTGCATAGTTTTCTTCCAAAGCGCGAATTTCGTCCTTTTTCATATCAACGGCGCAGAAAACAAAATCAACAACCGAGGTAATTTTTTCAATATCGCCCAAAGCATCCATAATAACCATATCTTTAAGTGCCTCGGGAATCGGGTCGGTCATTGCCCAGCGGTTGCCAACAGCCTCTTCATAGGTCATGCCTGCAGAGCGCGGACTTGCGGCGAGTGCAGTTACGTTGAACCACGGATGGTTTGAGAGCAAGAGCGCAAAGCGCTGACCAACCATTCCGGTTGCACCAACAATACCAACATTATACTTTTTCATAAAAGAACATCCTTCCTGTGCAAAAAACAGTTGAATTAAAGCGTTTTTTGCAATATAATACTATAAAATAATATTTCAATATATTCTAACACCCGCACGATATGTTTGTCAAACATATTTTATGCATTTGTGAGCATAGGAGAGTACAAATTTTTATATGAAAAAAAGCGATTTTTATTATGATTTACCAAAAGAACTTATAGCACAGCATCCGGTAGAGCCCAGAAACTCTTCAAGACTAATGCTTCTTGATAAAAAAAGCGGTAACGTCGGCCATTCTGTTTTTTCTGATTTATCAGAATATCTTAAAGAGGGTGACTGTCTTATTCTCAACAATACGCGCGTTCTTCCTGCACGTCTTTTTGGAGAAAGGGTCGACACGGGTGCTATTGTTGAATTTGTGCTTTTAAAACATTTATATGCTGACGTTTGGGAAACTATTGCAGGCCCCGGCAAAAAAGCAAAGCCCGGTTGCTGTTTTAATTTTGGTGATAAGCTTTCTGCTACGGTTACCGAGGTTAAGGATGACGGAAATCGAATTATTGAGTTTTCTTATGAAGGCGAGTTTTATTCAATTCTTGATGAGGTCGGCAATATGCCGTTGCCGCATTATATAACAGCAGAGCTTAAAGATAAGGAACGCTATCAAACGGTTTATTCTAAAGAGCTTGGCTCTGCCGCGGCACCGACAGCCGGACTTCATTTCACCGAGGAAATGCTTTCTAATTTACAGAAAAAAGGTGTAAATATCGGTTATGTAACGCTGCACGTTGGCCTTGGCACCTTCCGTCCCGTTAAGGTTGATAATATTAAAGAGCACAAAATGCATTCTGAGCATTATCATATCCCGAAAGAAACGGCAGAGCTTATTAACAAAACAAAGGCGAATGGCGGCCGCGTAATTTGTGTGGGAACTACCTCCTGCAGAACGCTTGAAAGCGCTGCACAAAAGGGCGAGATTTGTGAGTGCAGCGACGACACTTCAATCTTCATATATCCCGGCTATGAATTCAAGTGTATGGATGCGCTCATTACCAATTTCCATCTGCCTGAAAGCACGCTTATTATGCTTGTTTCGGCTTTTGCCGGCTACAAAAACACAATGAATGCTTATAATATTGCCGTTAATGAAAAGTACAGGTTCTTTTCTTTCGGCGATGCGATGTTTATTTCTTAAGTTTTTTAGAGGTTATTATGTTTAAGGTGTTAAAAAAAGAGGGAAATGCACGTCTTGGCACGTTTGAGACAGTGCACGGAACTGTGCAAACCCCTGCGTTTATGAACGTTGCTACCTGTGCCGCTATTAAAGGTGCAGTTTCGGCTGAAGATTTGAAGACCCTGCATTGCCAGGTAATGCTTAGCAACACATATCATTTACACGTGCGTCCGGGCGACGAGCTTATAAAGAGTCTTGGCGGTCTTCACAAATTTTCCACCTGGGACGGTCCAATTCTGACCGACAGCGGCGGTTTTCAGGTTTTTTCACTTGCCTCTCTTCGAAAAATCGAGGAGGAGGGTGTAACTTTTAATTCGCACGTTGACGGAAAACGTATTTTTATGGGCCCTGAGGAGAGCATGAGGATACAATCAAATCTCGGCTCTACCATTGCAATGGCGTTTGACGAATGTGTTGAAAACCCTGCAGAATACGGTTATGCAAAAGATTCCTGTGCGCGAACAACTCGCTGGCTTAAACGCTGCAAAACCGAGATGCAAAGGTTAAATTTACTTGAAGATACCGTCAACCCTCAACAAATGCTTTTTGGTATTAACCAGGGCTGTACCTTTGACGATTTGCGAATTGAGCATATGAAAGAAATACGTGAACTTGATTTGGATGGCTATGCAATCGGTGGTCTTGCCGTTGGCGAGCCGACAGAGGATATGTATCGTGTTATTGAGTCGGTCGAGCCGTATATGCCGCAAGATAAACCGCGATATTTAATGGGTGTTGGAACACCGATGAATATTTTAAACGGCGTTGAACGCGGTGTTGACCTTTTTGACTGCGTAATGCCTAGCCGAAATGCGCGGCACGGTCAGCTCTTTACAACGTATGGCATTATCAATCTCAACAACGAAAAATACAAGGACGATATGTCACCGATTGATTCAAATTGCGATTGTCCTGTCTGCCAAAGATATTCAAAAGCTTATTTGCGCCATCTGCTCAAGAGCGGTGAGATGCTGTCACAGCGCTTGCTTGTTATGCACAATCTGCATTTCTACAATACGCTTATGGAGGAAATCAGAGCTGCACTTGCAGACGGCAATTTTGCAGCTTATAAAAAGGAAAAAGAACAGTTTTTGGGAAAAAGGGTATAATTCCCTTGAAAAAATATCATATTGAATGTATAATGTATAAAACAAATACGGAGGTATTATAAAAATGAATTTTTTAAATCTTTTCTTGGCTGATGCTGCCGGTACAGCTTCTAAGGCTACAAACGGTGGCGGAACAGGCAGCACACTCTTTATGGTGCTTTACATTGTTGTTATTATCGCTGTGTTCTATTTTGTACTCATCAGACCGCAGAGAAAAAAGCAGAAGAAAGAAGAAGCTATGCGCAATAACATTCAGGTTGGCGATGAAATACTCACAATCGGCGGCATTTACGGCCGTGTTATGTCCATCAAGGATGATAGCCTTGTTATTGAATCCATGGGCGACCATTCAAAACAGCGCATTGCAAAATGGGCAATTCAGCAGAATATGACCATTCACGACGACGTTGCAAAATAAAATCTATTCGTATATTCTCGTCCTCTCCCGAATATCTATTATCGGGAGGGGATTTTTTTGCCTTTAAAAGAAATAATATCGAAATACAAATTTTTAATCTTTGGGCTTTTAGGTGCTGTGGTTATTACGGCGCTTGTTATGCTTTTGATGGCAGTGTTTATGTATGCCACCAATGCTGATTCGAAAATGGTCAGCACACTATCGGCATTATCGCTCGCTATAGGGTGCTTTTTCGGCGCTCTTTTTGCTTCAAAAATTAAAAAAAGCGGAGGATTGCTCACGGGAATTGCCGTGTCGGGAGTACTGTTTGCCATAATCTTTATATTATCGTTGTTTTTTGGCGATAACGCTTTTTCGGTATCAAGCTTGCTTCATGCCGTCATAATGCTCCTATCGGGCGGAATTGGCGGAATTTTGGGTGTTAACGGAAAACAAAAAAGCTTAATTTAATTTTAAGAATATGTGTGAAGTTTTAAGAGATACTAATTGCAGGAGGGAAAACTAATGAAAAAATTATTTTTACTGCTTGCAACGTTAAGTATTCTTTTAATGTCATTAACGGGCTGCGGCGGCGATAAAACTGACGAAAAGCGCCATCTCCAGCGCGGTGCCGGTGGTGGGCAGCATCATGGCGGATGCTTCCGAAACCATCCTGGTCAGCGC
>CALDPI010000307.1 GCA_937912045.1 uncultured Clostridia bacterium | reverse complement strand
GAAAACAACAACACAGTACAGGACTTAAGCGAACTTTTACAGGTGCGTCGTGATAAACTTGCGGCACTCATAGCAGAGGGCAAAAACCCCTATGAAAAGACCAGCTTTGACTTTAACGCATATGCTGCTGACATAAAAGCGGATTTCGAGGGCTTTGACGGTAAAACCGTTAAAATTGCCGGCAGAATGATGAGCAAACGCGTTATGGGTAAGGCAAGCTTCGCCAGTGTTCAGGACACGACTGGTTCCATTCAGCTTTACGTTCGCCGCGACGATATTGGTCTTGACGAGTATGCCGCATTTAAAAAGTTTGACATTGGCGACATCGTTGGTGTCACAGGCTTTGTTTTCAAGACACAGACGGGTGAAATTTCGGTACACGTGGAGAGTATTGAGCTTTTGTCAAAATCGCTCCTCCCCCTGCCCGAAAAATTCCACGGTCTTACTAATAACGACCTGCGTTTCCGCCAGAGATACGTTGACCTTATTATGAACCCGAATGTCAAGCGCAATTTCATCATCCGCGCACAGTTTATTAAATTTATGCGCCGTTACCTTGATGAGCGTAACTATATTGAGGTTGAGACACCTGTGCTCAACACCATCGTCGGCGGTGCCGCCGCACGTCCGTTCATCACACACCACAACACGCTCAACATTCCGATGTATATGCGCATCGCAACCGAGCTGCCGCTTAAGCGCCTTATCGTTGGCGGTATGGACCGGGTGTATGAAATCGGCCGCATCTTCAGAAACGAGGGTATGGACCCCAAGCACAACCCCGAATTCACAACGGTTGAGCTTTATGAGGCTTATGCCGACTTCCACGATATGATGGACATTGCCGAGGGAATCATCTCGGGTGCCGCAAAGGAAATTCTCGGCACTTATGAGGTTGAATGGCTGGGCGAAAAAATCGACCTGACACCCGGCTGGCGCAGACTGACAATGGTTGACGCAGTTAAGGAATACGTCGGTATTGACTTCGGCGCCATAACCGACGATGCAGAGGCGGTTGCCGCTGCAGAAAAAATCGGTGTTGAGCTCGCAGATACCGCCGACAAGACCTGGGGTAACGCACTTTATGCCTGCTTTGACCAAAGGGTTGAGGAAAAGCTCATTCAGCCGACCTTTATCACAATGTATCCCGTTGAGGTTTCGCCGCTCACCAAGGCTTCTCCCTCCGACCCGCGCCTTACCGAGCGCTTTGAGCTTTTTGTATGCCACAGTGAGCTTGCAAATGCATATTCCGAGCTTAACGACCCCATCGTTCAGCGCGAGCGTTTCTTAAAACAGCTTGAGCTGCGCGAGCGCGGCGACGACGAGGCCGAGATGCTTGACGAGGATTTCCTCACCGCTATGGAATACGGTATGCCCCCCACAGGCGGAATGGGAATCGGTATTGACAGAGCCGTTATGCTCCTCACCAATTCCGATACAATCCGTGAAGTTATCCTCTTCCCCACAATGAAGCCGTTGGATTAAAAAACACACTTATGTAAAAAACAAAAAGCACTCTGCTTAAGCGTGATGTCCTTAACGGAGAATTTGAAATTTCATTTAATCCTTGTTAAGAACCAGCATCGCATTTGTATGTACAAATACACTTGGGCGGTAGCCCAAACCCACAGAAGCAGAAAAAGAGAAGATTCGTTTTAATTACGAGTCTTCTCTTTCTTTTTGTCTGTAAGTGATATGCTGACTAAAGTCAGCGTGATATTTTCTTTTGAAAAAACCTCGCCTGTGGCGAGATATTTCCAAAAGAAAGTGATATTGAAGCCTTGCGGCTTCAGTGATATTCTATTCGCCCCTAAACTTGCGAAGCAAATATCACTCGGCGTAAGCCGAATAACACTGCGTAGCAATAGAACTCGCCGTAGGCGAATAGAGTTGCGTGATACTCAGCTTGGAGTATCACGCATAAGCGGGTTTTGTTTTTTTTACAGTGCCAAAAGGTCCATAGGCTCTATCGGGCGTGCCATATCCTCGCTGACGTAGATTGTTCCCTTGGTCAGCTGGTATATTGATGCAGGTACCTCCATGCACACAGGTCCGTAAAGCTGCAGACGTGAAATCATTCTCTCCCAAGAGGAATAACCGCCTGTATTCTGCAGGTCGTGACGCTCGAGATGGTCACGCGCGTGTATTACGTCCCACGGTCCGATGGATACAGAATATCTCGGTGTGTGCCAAATTGCGCTTGCGCCGCCTGCATTCTGCTGTGTGGTCAGGCGGTGGTTATCGACAAAGCCTGCCTTGATTTTGAGGAAATCCTCAAGATTGTCGGCCTTGAATGCCTTTGTGTTGGGGTCGATAAATGCGGTGTGGCCTATCCAGCCTGTTGCCGAAACAATCAAATCGGCGCCGCCGTTGCCCTCCTCTGCGATGAGGTCGGAATAGTAATTAATATTCTCGTTGGTGTAGTAATGCATCTGCTTGAGCGGCGGACGAAGGTCTTCGCGGAAGCTCATATAAAATTCGGTAAGGAAGTGGCCGCCGAGCGAGCGATACCAGGTAATCGGGGCGACGTTGCCGTCCTCGTCTGCGTATTCATCCATACAGAAGGCGTGAATGTTACGTCCCGATACGTTAAAGCGGTTGCACATTTCAACCGCGGCAGTATATATGTTTTTCCAAGAGTTAGGGAAAACGATTACAGTCTTTTTATCCTCAACGTCGGAACGATATATCCAATCAAAAAGCTCGCAGGTAACGGCGCTGGACGGGTGCGGAACAACGCGCACTCTGTATCCGTTTTCGTTGGTTATTTCCATTTCTTCACGACGAATGTTTCTGCAATATTCCAAAACGGCCTTGTCTTGTGTAGGAAGCCAGGCACTTGGTGCAAAATCAAATAAATTACGGTTCATAATATCACTCCTTACGCTTCTTCGCTTTTGCGGATTTCTTCAAGTGCGGCTGGCAAATAGTCATAATCGGGGTCTGAATTGGGCATTGCCGCAACCTCAGGCGAGACATAGCACACGCCCTTATGCAAGCGCATAAGCGACGCAATATTTGCAGAACAAATCGGTCCGAAAAGCGCAAGGCGCAGCGGGAACTTCTGATGTGCAGGCGAGCCGCCGCAAGCGGTGAGATATTCTAAATCTATCCATTCCTTTGCCGAGAGCAAATCCTTGGGGCCGACCGTTACCGCCTTGGGCGGTACGTTGCCGATATCGCCTGCGCAGCCAAACATTCCGCGCAGCGAGTCGTGTGCAATCATTTCGGGCATCGGTGTTACAAGGCGCGAGCCCATTGTCTTTAACTCGTCCATTGTGTCAGCCGCGAAGCCCTCTGGGTCGATTGCGCCGATTCCGCCCGACCAGCTGATTGCTGTGAAGGCGACGTCAGCACCGCCGAGTGCCGCAAGCTCGTCCGAATATGTATCTATATTATCGCGTGTCCAGAAGTGAATTTGCTCCATAGGCATACGCAGATGCTCTTCAAGGCGGTTATAAAAATAACGCATAAAGTGGCCCGAACGGCTGAAGGGGCTCTGCCAGGGTGCCACCTCACCCTTTTCGTTTGCATATTCATAAAGGAAGAATATATGCACGTTTCTGCAGCTAATCTGGAATTTGTTGAGTGCCTCTGTCACGCTGATAAACACCGCGTTTTCGGGACTGGGCAGAATAAGCACAAGCTTTTCATCGCGCACGTCAGACATACGTATGCGCTGCATAAGCTCGGTTGCGAAATAGTTGTGGACGTCATAAACTACCTTAAGCTCAAAATCCGGATTTTCAAAGTTTTTACCCTGTTTTTCTGTGATACTTACGTTGACTATTTCATCAAGAACGGTCTTGTCACGAAACGGCAACCACTCTGCCGGTGCAAATTTGAATGAATTGTAATACATTTTGGTTCCTCCTTTTTGGCTTGCACCTTATTTTACAAATAAAGTATATCACAATTATCGTTAGTTCAATATGAATATTACGTCATTTTTTATAATTATATTTGGTTTTAAAGCTTAAAATAAGGATAAAACTCCACACTTTTTGTAATATGTCTTGCAAGAGTGGGAGGGTTATAGTATTATATTTTTAGAGTTTTCAAAGGCTGGTGACGCGTTTTATGAAAAAATATCTTTTATCCGAAAAAGGTAATTTTTACAAGGCAAATCTTCACTCCCACAGCGACTATTCCGATGGAAAGCTGTCGCCTGCGGAGCTTAAAAAGCTTTATAAAGAGGCTGGATATTCCGTCCTCTCCATTACCGACCACGAGGGTATTTTTGACCATTCGTATCTTGATGATGAGGATTTTCTCACCATTCCGGGATATGAGCGCGCGCTGAATGACGAGACACATTATGAAGAAAAATACGGCTGGAATTCTGTTCGCACTACGCATCTTTGCATTTACCCAAAGGACAGAAAAAATCTGCGCTGTGTTGCTGACGACCCCGAATATATTTACCCTAAAATGAGGTGGATGACCATACCCGAAATACGCAAAAGTATGAAATACATCGGAGAGCCGTTTTATTTCACACCATCGGTTGCCAACGTCAACCACGTTATAAAAGAGGCCAACGAAAACGGATTTTTGGTTGTCCTTAACCACCCGGATTGGTCGCAGCAGCCGTTTGAAGAATATTCGCAATATGAGGGTCTCTTTGCAATGGAGGTGCACAACACAGGCTGCACGGGTCTTGGCTGCAACGACAGCACGAGCGTAATCTACGATATGATGCTAAAGCGCGGGCACAAGCTTTTCTGCGTTGCAACCGACGATAACCATAACGAGCACCCCATAGACCACCCAAAAAGCGATTCGTTGGGCGGATGGGTTATGGTCAAGGCAGATGCACTCACGCACGAGAGCATTATGGAAGCGCTTATTCTTCAACCGGACCGCAGATTAAGGAATTATATATTGAGGACGGCGCCGTACACATAGAAACCTCGCCCGCCTGTGACATTCGTATTATGACGGGCAACCGCTTTGCAGAAATGGAGGCCTCATACAAAGACACGCTGACAAGCGCCACCTTTAAGCTACCTGCAGTGTGCGGATATTTCCGTCTGGAAGTGACCGACACCCACGGAAAAAAGGCATATACAAATGCATATTTCCCGTCTGAACTTTCCATTTTAAATCCGTAAAAAATAAAAACAGTTCCGAACGGAACTGTTTATTTTTTATTAACAAATTTAGTATATAATATTATAAAGAGGTGAGTACTTTATGAAAAAAGGTACCAAAAAATTTTTAATTGGTGCGGTGGTCGCGGCAGGCGTCACCGCGTTGGGCGCTTTGTATCACGGCACCGCAAAAAAGCTTTTGGAGGTTGCGCTTGACCGCGAAGAGCCCAAAAGTATGGTAAAAAACAAAGAACGGCTTATGGGAACGGGTGAGCTTTCGGAAATTATGGCCACCCTTACACAAGCGGCGGAGGTGCTTGAAAACGCAGGCTGCGAAACGGTGGAAACCGAGGCGGACGACGGTGTTCGACTTGTTGGGCACTGGTACTACCCCGAGCACCCTAAGCGCATCATTGTGGCAATGCATGGCTGGCGTTCCTCATGGTCGCGCGATTTTGGCGTTATTTCGCCCTTTTGGCATCAAAACGACTGCGCCGTTTTATACGCGGAGCAACGCGGTCAGGGCGGAAGCGGCGGCGACTATATGGGGTTTGGTCTGCTTGAGCGGTATGATTGTCTTAAGTGGGTCAAATGGGTAAACGAGCGCACAGGCGGCGCGCTGCCCATATATCTTGGCGGCATCTCAATGGGTGCTTCGACGGTGCTGATGGCTGCAGGACTGTCCCTGCCCGAAAACGTGCGTGGAATCACGGCCGACTGCGGCTTCACCTCGCCAGATGCCATATGGCGCCACGTGGTGCAGAACAATCTGCACCTTCCATACGGAATTTACAGCGGCATCACAGAGGAAATGTGCAAAAGAAAGCTCCAGACCGACCCAAAGGGTTATTCCTGCATTGATGCGATGAAGGAGTGCCGGGTGCCTGTGTTATTTATTCACGGCACAGACGACAACTTTGTGCCTGTAGCTATGACCTATGAAAATTACAAGGCCTGCACCGCGCCAAAACGGCTTTTTGTGGTGCCGGGTGCCGACCACGGAATGAGCTATCTCGTCGATAAAGAGGGGTATGAGCGTGAGGTTTTAAACCTTTTTCGTACTTATGATTAATTTATATGTGGAAATATATTGAAAGTTAGGTTATAATAAAACAAAAAGAAAGGATGCGTTAATATATGTCGGTAATTAGTGTGAATAAAAACAATTTTGATGAGATTACAAGCAGCGATAAGACCGTTTTGCTCGATTTCTATGCGGACTGGTGTGGCCCTTGTCGTATGGTTTCACCCATTGTGGATGAAATTGCAGAGGAGAATCCGCAAATCGTTGTGGGTAAAATAAATGTTGACAACGAGCCTGAGCTGGCTGAAAAATTTCAGGTTTCCAGCATTCCCACGCTGGTTGTTATGCGCGGCGGTGTAATTGTAAACGAGGCTATGGGCGCAATGCCGAAGCCCCGTATTCTTGCCCTGCTCGAAGAATAATTTTGCGCTATGGAACACTGTTATGATATGATAATCGTGGGTGGCGGTCCTGCAGGCTACACTGCCGCGCTTTACGCAGCTCGCGCAGGGCTTAATGTCCTGGTGATTGAAAAAATGTCTGCAGGCGGACAGATGGCTCTCACAGGGGATATTGACAATTATCCCGGCTTTGACGAGGGAATTGACGGGTTCACCCTCGGAATGAAGATGCAATCAGGTGCCGAGCGTTTCGGTGCAAAAACAGAATATACCGAGGTTACGGGATTTGAATTGAAGTCTGATATCAAAACCGTTCACACCGCTCTGGGCGATTTCTGCGCCAGGACGGTGTTGCTGGCTATGGGTGCAAATCCGCGAATGCTCGGGTTGCAAAACGAAGCCGAGCTTACGGGCCGCGGCGTTCACTACTGCGCGCATTGCGACGGCAGATTTTATAAGGACAAGACCGTCTTGGTTGTGGGCGGCGGAAACAGTGCCGCAGCCGACGCGCTTTATCTCTCAAGGCTTTGCAAAAAGGTAATGCTTGTGCACAGGCGCGACACTCTGCGCGCCGAAAGGATATATGAAGAGCCGCTCAAAAACGCAGAAAATATTGAGTTTTTGTGGGACAGCACTGTGGAAGAACTGCTCTCGGATAAGCGCGTTATCGGTGCGAAAATCAAAAATAAAAAAAGCGGAGATATCACAGAGCTTTCCTGTGACGGCATTTTCATAAGCATCGGCAGAAAGCCTGCTACCGAATTTTTAGGCGATGCACTCGCGCTTGATAAAAACGGTTACGTTATGGCAGATGAAAGCACTAAAACGGAAATCCCCGGCGTTTATGCCGTTGGCGACATCCGCACAAAAGCACTTCGCCAAATTGTGACGGCCGTGGCAGACGGTGCGGTTGCGGTACATTTTGCCGAAGAATATCTTGCACAGTAATAAAAAACACACTTCTTATGAAGTGTGTTTTTTTAAAGCAGTATGGTTTTAGCATCCAGGCAAGCAAACTGCTTTGAATTCTCGCCGTCGCTTATAAGAAAATCGACGTCCTGCACCGTGCACTGCTTAAATGGAGCTTGGACACCAAATTTCGAGCTGTCGCACAGCATAATCTTCTTTGTGCTGTTTTTTAACATTCGGTTGCGCACAACAACCTCCTCACGCGAGCAATCCCACATTGTACCATCGTATGTTATGCCCTTTACCGAGAAAAACATAATATCGGCATATACATTTTTAAAGGTGCTTTTTGCGTCATCGCCTATGAGGCAGTTGCGGTTTTCTTCACTGAGATAGCCGCCCGAGGATATGACCTTTATACCCGAGTTTGATAAAAGCATCATTATTTCGATATTATTGGTAACAACAGTTAAGGTGTGACGGTTTATGATTTCGTTTGCAACGTAAAACGCGCTTGAGGACTGGTCCAGAAATACAACGTCACCGTCGTTAATCAAAGCCGCAGCCTTGGCTGCAATCTCCTTTTTTTCTGTAGCATTATGACGTGTGCGACTGTTAAAGGTTACAATACCCGAAAAATTGGTGACTATCGCCGCGCCGCCGTAGCTCCGCTTTACCATTCCTCGCTGCTCGAGCACCTTTAAATCTCTGCGAATGCTCGACTCGCTTGCGAACAGCGCCTCACACAGATGCTTGACCGTTACAAAGCCGTTTTTGGTTTTTAAAATGCTGAGAATTTCTTGCTCGCGTTCTTTATTATACATTTAGCACCTCGTTTTGATTGTTTTTGACCGATTTAGCAGCAAAAACGGCGTGATTCGCCGTAATATATGCAAAGTTTGTGTTAAATATTGATTTTTTCTGACCGAAGTATTATAACATAATTAATTAATAATGTAAAGGTGTGACCTGATTTGGATATAAACGAATTATTAAAAGGACTCGCGTGCGAATGTGGAAAAACGCACACCTGCGATATTAAATACGTTTACATTGAAAGAAATGCGACAAACAGGCTTTCTGAAATCTGCGCAGACTTCCGTTCTGTGCTGTTGG
>CALDPI010000306.1 GCA_937912045.1 uncultured Clostridia bacterium | reverse complement strand
GGAGCGGGTGATGGGAATCGAACCCACACGACCAGCTTGGAAGGCTGGGATTCTAGCCATTGAACTACACCCGCACAGTGCTTTAACAGCGGGATATATTTTATCATACATCCCGCCATAAGTCAATACTTTTTTTAGAAAACTTTTAAACCTTTAATTTATTTTCTATGATATGTATAGTACACTATAATATCCATTTTTTCGTTACCAATACTGTTAACGCCCGAGATGGTAACACCTGCGCCACTCAGCAAATCAAAATACGTTGCGTTCTCTGCCATACAGCGAAAAACGTCGGTCTCGCCGCACATAACGCGTATCTCACCGTCTATGACAACCATACGTCCTGTTTTGCCGAGGATTTCTTCCTTTACGTTGCCGTCGGGAAGTCTTATGCGGCGCGTTACATATTTAATTTCGCGCCCGTCCATTTGATTTAAAACGGGGTCTTGCTTTTTTCTGCCAAAGCCGAACATTATATCTACCTTTCTATAAAAGGGCATCACCTGATATGATGCCCTTTTCATTATGAAATTTCAATTTGCTTGTTGGCGGTGATGGAAATAGTACGATTTTCATTTATATTTCCGTCAATCAGCATTTCCACAATCTTATCCTCGATATTCTTTCGGATTTGACTGCGTAAATCTCTGGCTCCGTGCTTTCCGCCGCCTGCAAGGTCACAAAGCTTTTTGCAAACCTTTTTATCATATAAAACGGTAATATCCTTTTCGAGCATAACAGCTGTAAGCTCGTCAAGCAGGAGTGCTGCTATCTTTACCATACTGTCCTGTGAGAGCGGGCTGAAAGCGACAATTTCGTCAACGCGGGCAATAAATTCGGGGCGTAAAAATTCTTCGAGCGCCTTGATTGCCTTTTCCTTTGACGCTTGTGCTTCGGTCATTCCAAAGCCCATAAGATTCTCGGTTTTGTGGCTGCCTGCGTTTGAAGTCATAATTACGATTGTGTTTTCGAAGTTGACCTTTCTTCCCTGCGCATCGGTTATTCTTCCGTCATCGAGAATCTGCAAAAGAACGTTAAGCACGTCCGGATGCGCCTTTTCAATCTCATCAAAAAGAATTACGGAATACGGCTTTCTTCTGACCTTTTCGGTAAGCTGGCCTGCCTCATCATAGCCGACGTATCCAGGAGGGGCACCGATTATTCTTGATACGGAATGCTTTTCCATAAATTCCGACATATCAAGTCTTATAAGTGTTTCGGGTGTGTTAAACAGCTGCTCTGATAAAACCTTTGCAAGCTCGGTTTTACCAACGCCCGTCGGTCCTACGAAAATGAACGATGCAGGTCGTCTGTGAGAAGAGGTTTGCACACGTGAACGCTTGACAGCCTTTGTCACCAGCGAAACCGCCTCGTCCTGTCCGATTATGCGTGTTAAAATATCCTTTTCAAGATGCCTTAATTTTTCAAAATCGGTTTCCTCAACCTTCGAGGCAGGGATGCCTGTCCAAAGTTCTATCACCTTTGCCAAGTCGGAATCTGTAACCGTATTCTCCGACGCGGGACCGCAAAGCTCATCAGACTGTGACTGATATTTTGCGATTTCAGACTTCAAAACAGCGAGTCGCTCATAATCGGGATTGTCCACGTTGGATTCGATTTTTTCCTTTTCCTGCGAAAGTTCGGCAATCTTCTTGTTTGCAAGATAGAGCTCATCAATCGCCTTGTTCCTGAGGCTTGCACAAGCGCAGGATTCATCAAGCAGATCAATAGCCTTATCGGGCAAAAAGCGGTCTGTAATATAGCGCTCGGAAAGGTATACCGCCTTTTCAATTATAGCGTTTGGAATTTTAACGCTATGATAGCCTTCATAATAGCCTTTAATTCCGCGAAGCATCTGCTCGGTATCGGCAATGGAGGGCTCGTCAACGA
>CALDPI010000305.1 GCA_937912045.1 uncultured Clostridia bacterium | reverse complement strand
TAAACATCCGAGGTGGTCTTGTACAGGAAGGTGGTGATGATCAGATAGATGATACCGCCCAGGGCGCCCATCAGATTGATGATGGCGTTGGCCTTGCTGCGCAGGGGCTTGGGGGTCACATCGGGCATCAGCGCCACGGCGGGGGAACGGAACACCGCCATGGAGAGGAGCACAAACAGCAACAGCACCACAAACACAATGAGGGTGGAGGGATTCTGGGCCGTCACATCGGCAACGTAGGCTTGACGGGCAGGCACCACGAAGTTGGTATAGTCGCCGTTGGTGACCTCTGCGCCGTCCACCGTTACCTTAGAGGTGATGGCAGTGAACTCGGCGCGGCTGAACTCCTCGCTCAGCACGAATTCCACGCCGCTGGGTGTCATGAGCTGGACATCCTTCTGAGTATCGTAGATGACCTCAAGACCTGCCACGCTATCCACCTCGGACACGGCATCAATGTGCTTTAACTGTGCGTTATCGGCAAAGCTGAGGAACACCAGCAAAATGGCGGCGCACAGCGTACCCACCACAATGAAGGGGGTACGGCGACCCGAGCGGTGACGGCACTTATCCGACAGCGTGCCGAACAGGGGCAGTAAGATGACCGCCAGCACATTGTCCGCCGCCATGATGACGCCCGACCATGCCTGTGACATGCCGAACTTATTGGTCAAAATCATGGGGATGGTGGCATCGTAGGCCTGCCAAAAGGCGCAGATGAGGAAGAAGGCAAAGCCCACCAAAATCGTCCGCTTATAGTTCAGTTTCATGTGGATTCCTCCATTTTACGATAAAGTTCGGCAACATCCTCCATGACCCATGTGGGCTGGATGTTCATCTCTTCAATATCCGCTTCCGTGCCCTCACCCGACAGGACGAACACCGTGTCGATGCCCGCATTCACGCCGCAGGCAATGTCGGTGTAGAGTCTGTCACCAATCAGCGCCGTTTTTTCTGCGGTGAAACCGGTCTTCTCCATCGCAAGCAGCGCCATGGTCGGCTCGGGCTTGCCAATAAAGGTGGGGCGTCGCTTGGTCGCATTATAAAGCATCTCACTCACCGAACCACAGTCGGGCACGTAACCATAGTAGGTTGGACAAACCCAGTCGGGATTGGTGGCAATATAGTCGACGTTACGTCCAAGCAAAATGCAGGAATCCTCTAATTTTTGGAACGTAAGCTCGGTGTCGAAGCCCATACAAAGACAGTCAATGTCATCACAAAGTCTATCGGTTATGGGCAGACCTGCCGCCGCAAGCTGTTCCTTAAAGGAGGTGGTTCCAAAGGCATAAATTTTATTATAATCTTTCTTTTTGAGATACAGAATGGTTGCATCGGTTGAGGTTAAAAAGTCATCCGCTGTGGACTTTATGCCAAGGCTTGCCAGCTTTTCGATGTATTTATCAACGCTTTTCGAAGAATTGTTTGTAAGGAAAATATATCTGCCGCCAATCGCTTTAACGTGCGCAAGAAAATCGGTAACACCGTCAAAAAGGTCGTTGTCAAGGTATATTGTTCCGTCCATATCAAGCAGATAAAGCCTGACGTTTTTTAAATCCTTCATTTTAACTCCTTTGCTGTGTGGCAATAATGTCGCTGCCGAACACGTCTTTGATGATAACGTCACCAACCTTGACGGGAGTAACGGCAACAGCGCTGTTTATGATTTTCATACACTCGGCCATTTTATCCTTTGGAATGGTAGTGCTGGTCTTGACCGAAAGCATACTGCCGTCCTGACAGCGCACGGTTGACGTGACCGTTCTTTGTGGGTTTACGCACTCAGCTTCGGCATAAACCTTGCCACGTGGGCAGGTGTTGCCGCTGACGTTTATGACCTTGCCGTCCTTGATTTCTGCCGAAAGGGCGCAACCCATAGGGCATACAATGCAGGTGAGCTCCTTAATCATATTACAACACCTCCAGTGAAAAAATCAATTCTTTTCTGCCTTTAAGGACAGAATTTTTAAGTTTAACAGATTCCATCTCGCCCGGGGCAACACGCGGTTTCTTCTTTGAAAGGATAACCTCGTCGCCGTCGGATACGGTGATTTTGACGTTTTTGTAAACGTCACTCACGCGGAAAAATACGGTAACGTCCTTTTGCTTGGTAATAACCTGCGGAACGGTGTATCTGATTTTTCCGTCGGTCTTCACGGGGATAGAGATGTCGTCGGTTTTGCCGCCGTTTATGTAATCAGCCGCCGCCTTACCTGCAATCTCGGCCTCCTCCGATACGAAATCGACAAGGTCGTGCACGTGCAGCACGTTTCCGCAGGCAAAAATGCCCTCCACAGAGGTTTGCCTGTCCTGGTCAACCACAGCACCGCTCGTAATATTGCTCAAATCCACGCCTGCCGACTTCGAAAGCTCGTTTTCGGGAATGAGTCCGACCGAGAGCAAAAGCGTGTCACAGGGAATATATTCGCGCGTTTCGGGTATCGGACGTCGTTTGTCGTCAACCTTTGCAATGGTAACGCCCGTAAGGCGCTCCTTGCCGTGAATTTCCACCACCGTGTGCGATAATTTAAGCGGGATGGAAAAATCGTTTAAGCATTGCTCGATGTTGCGCGCAAGTCCGCCCGAATAGGGCATAAGCTCGCACACAGCGTGCACCTTGGCGCCCTCAAGCGTCATACGTCTTGCCATAATAAGACCAATATCGCCACTGCCCAAAATAACAACGTTTTTGCCTGGCATATAGCCCTTCATATTAACAAATTTCTGTGCGGTGCCGGCACTGTAAATTCCTGCAGGGCGACTGCCCGCAATGTTAAGGGCACCCTTTGAGCGCTCGCGACATCCCATCGCAAGAATGATAGCCTTCGCCTGAATGGTGAAAATACCGTCCTGCTGGTTGGTCGCAGTGATTAGCCTATCGTCTGTAATGTCAAGCACCATCGTGCCGAGCTTATAGGGAATTCCCAATTCTTTAACCTTCTGCTCATACCGCCAAGCATATTCGGGTCCGGTCAGCTCTTCACCAAATTTATGAAGACCGAATCCGTTGTGAATACACTGCTGCAGTATTCCGCCAAGGTTATCGTCGCGCTCTAATATAAGTATATCGCGGATACCGCTCTCATAAGCGGCACATGCGGCACTCATTCCGGCAGGGCCGCCGCCGATTATAACCAAATCAGTCATTATATGCCGCCTCCTTTGTTTTACCGATGTTAATATAGGAATTTCCGCCCGATTTTGTAACCTCTTCAAACGGAACGTTTAATTCACGCGCCAAAAGCTCTGTTATATAGGGCCCACAGAAACCACCCTGGCATCTGCCCATCTGAGCGCGCGTTCTGCGCTTGACACCGTCCAAATCACGTGCCTTCGGGTTGCGGCGTATAGCCTCAAGAATTTCTCCCTCTGTCACGGTTTCACAGCGGCAAACAATTCTGCCGAAGGATGCATCCTTTTTGATGATTTCATTCTTTTCCTCTATGCTTGCATCGCGGAAGGCGTGCATAGACGGCCTTATGGGGTTAAAGTTTTTGTTTTCACACAGGTCAAGACCCTGCTCCTTTAAAAGCTCGGTTATGTATTCTGCAATAGCGGGCGATGCCGAAAGTCCGGGAGACTCAATGCCTGCGGCGTTAATAAAGTGTGGAACAGGGGAGTTTATGATAAAATCGCCCGTGCTTCCAACAGCGCGCAGACCACAAAATGAAGTAATCGTCTTAGAAAGGGAAATTCCCTTAACGTTTTCGTTTGCCTCCTTGATAATCTTTGCAAAGCCCTCGCTTGTGGTGCATTTGTCGTCCTTGTCACCAATATCAACCGAGGTGGGACCAAGCAGCAGATTTCCGTCAACGGTGGGGCTGACCAAAATGCCCTTGCCCATTTTAGACGGGGTGCGGAAAACCGTGTGTGATACTAGATTGCCACATTCCTTATCAAGCAAAATATACTCGCCGCGACGTGCGTGAACGTCAAAGGTGGTGTCGCCAACCATAGCGGCAACGCTGTCGGAGAATACACCTGCACAGTTAATGACAAAGCGTGCACTGACCGATTTGTCACCTGCTTTAATTTGAAAACCGTCATCAGCTTTAGTAATATCGGTAACGGCAAAGTTGCAGATAAGCTCTGCACCATTATCCATTGCGTTTCCAATGGCGGCAACCGTCATATCATACGGACAAATAATGGAGCCCGTCGGC
>CALDPI010000304.1 GCA_937912045.1 uncultured Clostridia bacterium | reverse complement strand
ATTCGAAGCAAGCGAAGAAATACGCACTTTCCGACATCGACCTTCGTAGCGAGTCGGGCATGACCGTCGGAATCATTGGCGGTACGGGGTCGAGTAAATCGTCTTTGGTACAGCTCATCCCAAGACTTTATGACGTTACCGAAGGCTCCGTTTCCGTCGGCGGAATCGATGTCCGTGATTATGACCTTGAAACTCTGCGTGACAGCGTTGCAATGGTGCTGCAGAAAAACCAGCTCTTTTCAGGCACCATAAAAGAGAACCTGCGCTGGGGCAACGAAAACGCCACAGATGAAGAGCTTGTGCAGGTTTGCCGTCTTGCCCAGGCGGACGAATTTATAAACAAGCTGCCCGACGGCTACGACACCTACATTGAGCAGGGCGGCACGAACGTATCGGGTGGACAGAAACAGCGCCTTTGTATTGCGCGCGCGCTGCTCAAAAACCCAAAAATCCTGATACTTGACGACTCGACCAGTGCGGTTGACACCAAAACCGACGCCCTCATTCGCAAGGGCTTCCGCGAGTACATCCCCCAGACGACAAAAATCATAATTGCACAGCGCGTGGCCTCTGTTGAGGATGCCGATATGATTATCGTTATGGACGGAGGTAAAATCGTTGCGTCAGGCACCCACACGCAGCTGCTGCAAAACAACGAAATTTACCGCGATATTTACGAACAACAGAAAAGCGGAGGTGACGACAATGAGTAAACCTGTTGCTATGCCAATGGGCAAGGGCGGCAGAATGCCGCAAGGGCCAAGACCGAAGTTCAACGCAGGAACACTCAAGCGCGTGCTTAGGATGCTCCTTAAAAGCTATCCCGTTTTGCTCCCCGTCACCATTGCCTGCATCATTTTTTCCGCCATTATAAACACCATGCCCGCTATCTTCAACCAGCAGATTATTGCGCTGATTGAGAAGTGGTTTGCGAGCCGCGACTGGAGCTCCGCCAAGGTGGAGATTATCCCGAAAATTGTTACCCTTGCGGTGCTTTACGGTCTTTCTTTGCTTTCCTTCTTTGCGCACACACAGCTTATGGCCTATATAACCCAGGGCTTCCTTAGCAAGACGCGCAAAGAAATGTTTAACAAAATGCAGAATCTGCCGATTAAGTATTTTGACACCCACAAGCACGGCGATATTATGAGTCACTACACCAACGATATTGACACGCTCCGTCAGCTTGTTTCGCAGTCAATTCCTGCATTCCTGCAGGCAGGTCTTATCGTGCTTTCGGTCTTTTCCATAATGCTTTGGTACAGCGTGCCTATGACGATTGTCGTCATTTTCGGCGTTGTGTTTATCTCTCTGGTCACCAAAAAGGTCGGCGGCGGCTCGGCAAAATATTTTATCCGTCAGCAAAAGTCGGTCGGCAAGATGGAGGGCTACGTTCAGGAAATGATGAACGGCCAAAAGGTTGTTAAGGTCTTTTGCCACGAGAAAAACTGCCAGGCAGGCTTTGATGAGGTTAACAATGCGCTGTTTGAGGATAGCTTCCGTGCACACAGCTATGCCAACATCTTAGGCCCGATTAATATGAACATCGGCAACATTTTATACGTTATAATCGCCGTTGTGGGCGGAGTTTTCCTCCTGTCTGACGGGTTTGTAAACATAAGCCTTTCAAAGCTTTTCGGCCGCGAGGTTCTGTTTGGTATAAGCGTTGTTATCCCTTTTCTTAATATGACAAAGCAGTTCACAGGCAACGTCAACCAGGTTTCACAGCAGATAAACTCGGTTGCAATGGGTCTTGCGGGCGCAGAGCGTATATTCGAGCTGATCGATGAAGAAGAGGAAGTCGACCTTGATAAGACGCCTGCGGCGCATATAGATGCCGATAATGCAAAGGGCCACGTTTCCTTCGAGCATGTGAGCTTCGGATATAAGAAGGATGAGCCTGTCATCAAGGATTTCTCATTTGATGCCAAGCCGGGTCAGAGAGTTGCCATCGTAGGTCATACAGGTGCAGGTAAATCTACTATAGTTAACCTTATCATGCGACTTTACGATGTAACCGACGGCAATCTCCGCATTGACGGCAGCCGGGTCGGCGGGAAAAAGGCGAATTATGAAGTGAAAGTCGGAAGATAGGTTACAATGATTTTTGATTACTTCGCGTAGCCGACGGGGTTGTTCAGCAAGGGCACCTGCGAGTCCGAAAGCTTGAGAAGTTTCTTGATGGCGGGAACATCCATGGTCATGCGCGGGGGGGTCACCAGGCCCATGCCGGCACAGAACAAATTAATATTCTCGCTCACGATTCCCGCGTCGGTTCCCATCGTCACCTTCGCGCGGGCGTCGCTGCTGCCGAACTTGGTCTCGTCTGCAACGATGAGGATGCTGACCGGGGCCGCCTTCGCCCAATCCTGACGGTCGGCAACGAGCGCCCTGTGGTCACCCTTCGCCACCTGCTTCAGGGCGTTTTCCTTGTTCAGGTATTCCGAGACGCCCTTGCTCGTGAACACGAACACGCGGATTTCCTGGAAGTTGCGGGCAGTCGGCGAAGTGAGTTTGCCGTCGGCAGGGCGGTTCACGCCGATAGCCGCAAAAAGCATATTCGAAAGATCCTGGTCAGAGAGCATCTTGTCGCTGAACTCCGTGCCGGAAGCCCTGTCCCAGAGCGCCTCCATCACAGGCTTGCCGCCAGTCTTTGCCGGAGCGGGGAGTTTTTGGAGCTGCGCCATGGCAAGCGTACTGCAGATGAGCGTTGCCATAAGCGTGAGTGCAAAACGATTTTTCATGGGGTACTCCTTGAGGTGGGGGGTAGAAAGAAAAGTAGAATAAATT
>CALDPI010000303.1 GCA_937912045.1 uncultured Clostridia bacterium | reverse complement strand
TGCCTATCTGTGTTAAGTCAGCTCGATCAAGGCATGTTGCGGATCAAAGGTTCAATGGCATTGAAATAATGCTTGCCGATAAAGGCTCTGCCCTGATCGTTCGGGTGCACGCCGTCAGCCGCATAATACTGCGGCTCGGGCTGTGTCTTGAGTGCCTCGGCGAAGTATTCGTCCAGCGGCACGTAAGCATCGGCGTATTCATCTGCAAGCGTGTGCACGATGGAAACGAGTTCCTCGACCTCACCACGCCACACTTCCTTGTCTTCTGCGTCGAGCAGAAAGGGGGAGAGCATGATGAAATTTTTGAAGAAAGAGCATCTTACCCGGTTCCTTGATGCGGCAAGCGGAAAAACGTGGTTTGATGCTAAGAGATGAAAAAGGTTTTATTTGTTTGCACGGGTAACACCTGCCGCAGTCCTATGGCGGCGGCAATCTTCCGCTCGCTTCTGCCAGAGGTGTCGGTAGAGAGTGCAGGACTTTTTGCCGACGGCAGCGAATACTGCGAGCACAGTGTGGCCGCGCTTTCGGAAATCGGCATTGATATAAGCGGCGGTGTTTCGCGCACGCTGACATCCGACGACCTGTCAAGCGATATTTTCTTTTGTATGAGCGAGGGGCATAAGGCGGCGCTTTTGTCGCTTGGTATTTCTGAGGAAAAGATTTTCACCCTCAACGTTTCCGACCCGTTTGGTCAGGGGATTGATACCTACCGCAGCTGCCGTGACGAGCTTATGAAAAAGCTGCTGCCCTTTTCCCTTTCCTACCGACCGTTTGAGGAATGTGATGCCGACGGCGTTGCCGAGATTGAAAAGGCCTGTTTTTCACACCCGTGGAGCAAAAGCACAATACTTGAAGCCCATAACGCCAACACGGTTTTCTTTGTGTGTGAAAACGGCCGACACGAGATTGTCGGCTATTTTGGCCTACAGCACGTGCTGGACGAGGGCTACGTTACCAACATTGCCGTTTTACCGCAATTTTGCGGCTTGGGCGTGGGACGTCGGCTTGTGCAGCTGCTTTTGGACTATGGCAAGGAAAATTCACTTGCCTTTATCACGCTTGAGGTACGGAAAAGCAACGAGCACGCAATCTCGCTTTATGAAAAGGCAGGCTTTGTCCGCGTGGGAGAGAGAAAAAATTTTTATGACAGCCCAAAAGAAGATGCTGTTTTAATGACAAGGGAGTTTTGATATGTTGATTCTTGCAATTGAGTCTTCCTGTGATGAAACCGCCGCGGCGGTGGTATCGGGCAGGCAGGTGCTTTCTAACGTCGTTGCGACGCAGATTGAAGAGCACAAAATATACGGTGGTGTCGTGCCCGAGATTGCGTCGCGCCGACACACAGAGGCCATAGCACAGGTGGTTGACAAGGCACTCGCCGATGCCGCCATAACGTATGACGATTTGGACGCGGTGGCGGTCACCTTTGCTCCCGGTCTTATCGGTGCGCTGCTTGTGGGGGTTAACTTTGCAAAGGGGCTGGCGCTTTCGCTTGGAATTCCGCTCATCCCTGTGCACCATCTGCGTTCCCACATTGCCGCCAACTACATAGATACCGAGCTTAAACCGCCGTTTTTGTGTCTTATGGTGTCGGGCGGTAACACCCATATTGTAATGGTTGAGGATTACACACGCTTCCGCGTTATCGGACGCACGCGTGACGATGCCGCAGGCGAATGCTTTGACAAGGCGGCACGTACAATGGGGCTTTCCTATCCCGGCGGTGTAAATCTGGACAGGATTGCAACGGTGGCGGACGAGCAAAAGTATAAGCTCCCCACACCGCACATTGACGGCTGCCCATATGATTTTTCTTTTTCGGGGCTCAAAACCGCCGTTATCAACCTTGTTCACAATGCTGAGCAGAAGAACGAGCAGATTGACGTGCCTGTCCTTGCGGCGACGGTGCGAAAAAAGGTCTGCGATATGCTTATAGATAAAACGCTTGCCGCAGCCGAGCTGTGCGGTGCTGAAAAAATTGTCCTTGCGGGTGGTGTTTCTGCCAACAGCGAGCTGCGCGCGCGGCTTGAAAAAGAGGCGCTTGACCGAAAGCTTGAGTTTTACTGTCCACCACTTAAATACTGCGGTGACAATGCCGCAATGGTGGGTGTTCAAGCGTTTTTTGAAATGGAAAGCGGAAACGTGGCAGGTGCCGACCTTAACGCCGCGGCGACAATGCCGATTGATTATAGAGAATAATTTAAGTCGCAGTGCAAATAATACTCATATAAACTTTGAAAGAGGGATTTATATGAGCAAAAACGTTATGTCTGTTGCCAAGGGTGTTGCCGCAGGAATGGCGGCCGGTGCGATTGTTGCGACTATTGGCAAGGCAATGTACGATAACCGCCGTAATTTGAGCCGCGGCTCTGCCAAGGCGGCTCGTGCCGTTGGCGATTTCATAAGTGGTGTACAGTCTATTATGAAATAAAAAACAGGACTCACCCGAGTCCTGTTTTTTATTATACAAGTGCGAAATACAGTAAAACTGCTATTCCCAAAACTATTCTGTAATATCCGAAGGCCTTGAAGTCGTGACGGCGGATATAGCCCATCAAAAATTTGATTGCCAGCACCGACACGATAAATGCCACAGCCGTTCCCACCGCGAGAAGTATGAGCTGGTTTTGTGTGAAGCTGTTGCCGTCACCGAGGTACTGCAAAAGCTTAATTCCGCTGCCGCCTGCCATTGCAGGAATGGAGAGGAAGAAGGAAAACTCTGCCGCAACCGTTCTGCCACAGCCAAGCAGCATTGCACCGAGGATTGTGGTGCCGCTGCGCGAGGTGCCGGGCACAAGTGCCAGACATTGCATAAGGCCGATTGCAAGCGCGGTCTTATACGATAGGTCATCAAGTGAGAGAATGCTTTCGCGTTTTTTCATACGCTCGATTATTATAAACAGAACACCGTAAACCACAAGCGTTGCCGAAACGACGTAGGCACGGGCATCGCCTGTGAGCATTGCATCTATCTGGTCGTCAAACAAAAGGCCGAGTATTGCCGCAGGAATGCTTGCAACCAGAATTTTGAACCACAGCACAAACCTGTCAACGTGCACGTAGTTGTTGCAAAAACGCTTAAAAGCGCCAAGCTCTTTTCCCTTTTCTGCCAAAAAATAAGGTGCGGCATTCTTTTTTAAATGGAATGGCCAGATTTTATTCCAATAAAGCTTTATTACGGCAAGGATTGCGCCAAGCTGTTTTAAAACAAAGAA
>CALDPI010000302.1 GCA_937912045.1 uncultured Clostridia bacterium | reverse complement strand
CCGAGGGCGACCAGGAGGCCAAGAACAAGCTGACGGAAGCCAACCTGCGTCTGGTTGTCTCCATCGCCAAGCGCTATGTGGGCCGTGGTATGCAGTTCCTGGATCTGATTCAGGAGGGTAACCTGGGTCTGATCAAGGCTGTTGAAAAGTTTGATTACCGCAAGGGCTATAAGTTCTCTACCTATGCAACCTGGTGGATTCGTCAGGCCATTACGAGAGCCATTGCCGACCAGGCGCGCACCATCCGTATTCCCGTTCATATGGTTGAAACCATAAACCGCCTAAAGAAAATTCAAAGCCAGCTTTTGCACGAAAACGGCTACGAGCCGAGCGAGGAGCTCATAGCAGAAAAGATGAATCTCCCCGTTGAGCGTGTAAGAGAGATTATGCGTGTCGCACAGGAGCCTGTTTCTATGGAGACACCCATAGGACCGGAGGAGGACAGTCGTCTTCAGGACTTCATTCGTGACGAGGATGCTCTTGCACCCGATGAGGCGGCGCTTAAGACCATCACAAACGAGGATATCGACAGCGTTTTAAAAACCCTCACCCCACGTGAAGAGGCGGTAATCCGCCTGCGCTTTGGCCTGCAGGATGGCCGTTGCCACACACTTGAGGAGGTCGGAAGCGAGTTCAACGTAACGCGTGAGCGTATCCGTCAGATTGAGGCAAAGGCGCTCAGAAAGCTCCGCCATCCCGTACGCAGTAATAAATTTAAAGATAGATAGGTATGAATAAAAGCTATGGTTTACACATATAAAACAGTAGGGGTTTGTTCCCGTTCCATCACGGTGGAAATAGAGGACGACACCATAAAGAACGTAAGCTTTGAGGGTGGCTGTAACGGCAACACAAAGGGTATATCAAAGCTTGTCGCAGGGATGAAAATTGATGACGTGATTGAAAGACTTACAGATGTAAAATGCGGCTTCAAAAACACCTCCTGTCCCGACCAGCTTGCTGTGGCTCTCAAGCAAATCAAATCAAAAATGTAGAGCAAAGGGTGAAGTGTCTTGCAGGAAGATAAGGACATAAAAATAGCGGGCGAAAAGCCATCCGAGAGCATAAAACGAAACACGCAGTCCCAAAACACCAAAAACGGACTTGCAACGATTGATGCCGCAAGGGCAAAATGCCTTGGCGCCACGCTGGCGGACGAGTATATAGAGGCCGGAAAGACCGCCTTTATCGACCCCGATACAGACGACGATTATATGGAAATGCAGCGACTTTTGCTGCTCAGCTTCACGGTAACCGTCGGGTTTGAGCGTTTTTGCAGCAGCGAAGCAGAGGCAGGCATAGCACAGAAGAGCTTCCTCGACACGCTGAAGAAAAAAGCGCCCGAGCTTTATAATTACACCTCGGATACGGGTGCGTTTTCCTTCTATTTTCTCGCATATCGCCGCGGTAACGATGTGGTCAGACGTATAGGTCAGACCTTTGCAATGCTCTGCTCGCACGACGGCGACCCGATATATCAGGAGCTGGGCGAAACCATATATTGCTGGTTCAGCTCGGTCATTGAAGAAAAGGTCAAAGAGAATAATATGTAATTAAAACCGCAAATCGTTTGATTTGCGGTTTTTTGTTGTTGTAAAATATTGCGTTTTGTTGTATAATAAATTTTGTATAGATTGGAGTGGTATGCTTGCTGTTAATGGTGCTGAGAGGGAACTTCACGTGGTATAATCTGCTGTCCTCACTTTTTGCCAGTTTAATACTCATTTTTCTTGTGTCGCCAATACACGAATTGGCGCATGGCTTTGCCGCAATAAAGCTTGGCGACAACACACCGCGCTATCAGGGAAGAATGACGCTGAATCCGATGGCACACATAGATTTTATGGGCGCTTTAATGATAATACTCTTCGGCTTCGGCTGGGCAAAACCCGTCCAGGTAAATATGTATAACTTCAGAAACCCCAAGCGCGATATGGCAATAACCGCACTTGCAGGCCCACTTTCAAATTTTCTTTGTGCTCTGCTTGTCGGTATATTTTCCGCGCCTGTTTTTTCCTGGGCGTATAAAACCGATTCTCTTTTTCCGCTGGTTTTGTTCTACGTGATGCAATATCTCGTAATATTCAACCTTTATATCGGCCTTTTCAATCTGATTCCCATAGCCCCGCTTGACGGCTCACGCATACTGTCGGCGGTGCTTCCGAACAGATATTATTATACAATAATGCGCCTTGAGCGATATTCTTTTCTGATTATTGTGTTGCTGTTTTACGTTTTCAACGTCGGCGCAGGACTTTCAAACATCGCATACTCTATTTTCAGCGGAATATTCAGACTTTCCGCATTGATATTCGGGTGATTAAATGGAAACAACTCTTTCTTATAAGCTGGACTGCTTCGAGGGACCGCTCGATTTGCTTTTACAGCTTATTTCAAGAAACAAACTGAATATTTATGATATCCCCGTTGCCGAGCTGCTTGAGCAGTATCTCGCCCAGATTGACGCTATGCGCGAGCAGAATATGGACGTGCAGAGCGAATTTTTGGAGATGGCGGCTCGCCTTATTTATATGAAAACGGTAAGCCTGCTGCCCCAGCACGACGAAATCGAGGTGCTGAAGCAGGAACTAACGGGTGAGCTGATAGAGTATAAGATTTGCAGAGAAATGGCAGAAAAGCTCTCTACAATGACCGACGGCTTTAAAACCTTCATAAGAAAACCCGAACAGCTCGAGTTTGACAGCACGTATGAGCTCGTGCACGAACCGGATATTTTATATACGGCATATATGTCGGCGGCCGGCAGGGGAATGCGAAAGCTTCCGCCGCCTGCCACAGCCTTTACAAAGATTGTTGCCAAAAAGATTGTTGCCGTTTCGACAAAAATCGTGTTCGTAATGCGAAAGCTTGTCGGCCGCGGCAAACAGAAAATATCAACACTCTTTTCATCCTGTGAAAGCCGTTCAGAGCTTGTCGCAACCTTCCTTGCAGTGCTCGAGCTTTGCAAGGCAAACAGAATCACGATTGATACGGACAAGCCCGACGCAGAGATAACCCTAAGGAGAGATAAAAAATGAAAATAAAAGAAATTGCCTCCGCGCTTGAGGCGGTGCTCTTCTCAGGTGGTGAGCCGACGAGCATTGCACAGCTTTCCAAGGCACTGGGTGCAGAGCCCGAGGATATAGAAAAAGCTGCAGATGAGCTTAAAAAACGCCTTGACGAAACTGGAAGCGGAATACAGCTTCTCCGTCTTGAAAATGCATATCAGCTCGCAACGAGGAAAGAATATGAAGAACAGATTAAAACCGCATTTGATATGCGCAGGCGCGCTCCGCTTTCGCAGGCCTCGCTCGAGGTTTTGGCGGTCATTGCATATAATCAGCCCGTTACCAAGTCCTTTGTTGAACAGGTGCGCGGCGTTGATTGCTCCGGCGTAATCGGAACGCTGGTTGAAAAAAATCTGATAGAGGAGTGCGGCCGACTTGAGCTGCCGGGCAGACCTCTGCTTTACGGCACGACAAAAAACTTTCTCAGGTGCTTCTCGGTATCATCCTTGTCAGAGCTGCCGCCGCTTCCCGGAAAGGAAAACGAGGCCGCGGTTGACCTCGGCGAACAGCTTATGGTGGAAGAGGTCGCCTTGACAGAGGAAGAGGTCGAAGAATAAAGCAGATGATAGCTTTGTATGTTATTGTCGGGCTTATCCTGCTTTGTGCGCTTTTGCTTTTTTTGCCTGCATCCGCTGTTTTGAATTACGATGACGAATTTACCTATTACGTACGGGTCCTCGGCATTAAAATCAAACCGCGCAAGGATAAAAAGCAAAAGTCGGTAGAGGAAGAAAAGCCTGCAAAGAAGAAAAACAGAGTAAAGGAATATTTTGGGCGTTTTGGCGTATCGGAGGCACTTAAAAGAGGTGTGACGTTCTTAAAGCGCGTGCTCGGGCGTGTGTCTTTCGCGCTGCGGCATTGCTCTGTGCGTGATTTGCGTCTTAAAATCACAGTCGCAGGAAACGATGCGGCCCTCACCGCAATAGAATACGGCACTGTGTGCTCTGTGATGTATCCGTTTTTACGCTATCTTTATTCTGTGCTTGATATAAAGGCAAAACAGGTTGACATAATATCGGATTTTGAAACCGGCGAATCGGATATATCTTTTCACGCAAGGCTAAATATTGCACCGTTTTGGCTGCTTGTGGCAGCATACGGAATTTATAAGGAATATAGAATACTAACGGAGGAAAAAGCAAATGAGCGAAAATAATATAAAATCTATAATCGACGTCACAATGGAAAAACTTCGTGCGATGGTCGATTCGGATACCGTCCTCGGCACACCCGTAACGGTTGGCGACACCTCAATCATTCCTGTGTCCAAGGTGGCTTTCGGTCTGGCAACAGGCGGCTCAGATTTCCCCTCGAAAACGGATAAACAGGTCTTTGGCGGCGGTGGCGGCGCAGGCGTTTCAATAAACCCCTTGGGTGTTTTGGTGCTCTCGGGTACAAACGTCAAATTCGTGCCGATTAATAATGAAATCACCTCGGTTGACCGACTGCTTCAGGCCGCACCCGAAATTCTTGACAAAATTAAGGGTATGACGTCGAAAGAGTAATATTAAAACGGAATAACAAATATCTTTTCATAGGTGATACTATGAAAAGATTTTGTTGTGTTTTAGTGGCTCTCTCACTTATCTTCTTTTCGGTGCCGCGTGCCTCTGCACTTTCGGTTTCCGCCAAAAGCGCCGTGCTGATAAACGGCACGACAGGTGAGGTGCTGTGGTCAAAAAACAGTGAGCAAAAGCTCCCAATGGCGAGCACAACCAAAATAATGACCGCACTTTTGCTGTGTGAAAGCGGCTCGCTCGAGCGGCGCCTTGTCACCACTAAAGAGATGGTCACGGTCGAAGGCTCCTCAATGGGCCTGCTCGCAGGGGATACCGTATCTTACCGCGATTTGCTTTATGGTATGATGCTCGCATCCGGCAACGACGCGGCAAATACCACCGCAATCGCCGTTTCGGGCAGCGTGTCCGACTTTGTCGAGCTTATGAATAAAAAGGCTTCGCAAATCGGCCTTAAAAACACAAGCTTTAAAACCCCGTCGGGACTTGATGCTGACGGACATTATTCCACAGCCGAGGATATGGCGCGCCTTGCAAGGTATGCAATGCAAAATACCGAGTTCAGAACGGCGGCCTCCTCACAGTATGCAAAGCTGTGCTACGGAAATCCACCGTATGACCGTACGCTGAAAAATCATAATAAGCTGCTTTTTCAGTATGACGGCGCAATCGGCGTCAAAACAGGCTTTACAAAAAAGTCGGGCAGATGCCTTGTGTCCTCGGCACAGCGTGGTGATAAAAATCTCATCGCGGTGACCCTTTCCGCCCCTGACGATTGGGCAGACCACACCGCCATGCTGGACTATGGCTTTTCGTGCCTTGTTGAAAAGGCGGCAAAGGACGTGCAGATACCGCCGCTCAGCGTTGTGGGCGGCACGCGTGAGCTTATTGATGTTTCTACACCCAATCAGACCTTTGCACTCACAGAGGACGAGTGGAACAGACTGCGCTGCAGGATTCATATTCCCCGATTTGTCTATTCGGGTGTCACGGTTGGTGACGTCGTGGGCAGGGTAGAATATATGATAGGGGACGAGGTTATTGAAAAGGCTGATATTACGGCTTTGCATTCCTCCCCCGCAATAAAGGGAAATAACGTTTTAAAAATATTAATGCAATATTACAGAATGCTTCTAAAGGCGATGGTATAAAATGAAGGATAATAAAATCAGGTTGCAAAAAGCACTCTCCGAGTGTGGTGTGGCTTCGCGCCGCAAGGCAGAGGAGCTCATAGCAAACGGCAAGGTGCGCGTTAACGGCCGCATTGCACAAATTGGGGATAAGGTTGACCCCATTCGAGATAAAATAACCGTCAGCGGAAAGCGTGTTGTAGCCGTCAAGGAAAAGGTTTACATAATGCTTCACAAGCCGCGCGGCTTTGTCACCACAATGAATGACGAGCAGGACCGCAAATGTGTTGCGTCATTGGTTGAGGATGTCGGCGTGCGCGTGTTTCCTGTGGGCAGACTCGACCGCAATTCAGAGGGCTTGCTTATTATGACCAACGACGGCGCCTTTGCCAACAAGCTCACACACCCGTCAAGCCACGTTAACAAGACCTACCGCGTGACCGTAAACGGTGAGGTTAACGACGAAATGATTAACAAACTTGCAACAGGTGTTATGCTCGATGGCAAAATGACAC
>CALDPI010000301.1 GCA_937912045.1 uncultured Clostridia bacterium | reverse complement strand
GGTGAATCGGGCACGGGCAAGAGCACACTTTTCAGGCTGCTTTTGGGACTTTACAAGCAAACCGAGGGCGAGCTGTTTATTAAGACCAAGGACGGCAACCTTCCGCTTGATTCAAGGCTGCGCAGACTGTTTTCCTACGTTCCGCAGGGCGATATGATTCTCTCGGGCACGATAAGAGAAAACATTACCTTCCTTTCGGGCGACGTTTCGGAGGAGCAGCTTGAAAGCGCTACAAAGCAGGCAGTCATTTACGATTTTATAAAAACTCTGCCGCAGGGCTTTGACACGCCCATTGGCGAACGCGGACTCGGTCTTTCGGAGGGGCAGCTGCAGCGCATTGCCATTGCACGCGCGCTTCTCACCGATGCACCGATACTTTTGCTTGACGAGTGCACCTCCGCGCTCGACATTGAAACCGAGCTTAAGCTCCTTGAAAATCTGCGCACCAAGCGCGACAAGACCGTAATTCTGATTACGCACCGCCGCGCCGCACTTGATATTTGTGACACGGTGCTCACGCTCACGCACGGAAAGATTGAAAACAAATAAAAAAACAGGCAGTAAACTGCCTGTTTTTTCTTATTTCTCTTCTTCGGGACGATAGATATATTCAGAAATTTCATCCAAAAAGCCGTCTGTGCCGTCTGTATAGGCAATGATGTTAAGTGGCTGTGTGAGGTCAAGACTGAAAATACCCATTATCGACTTGGCGTTAACCAAATATTTTCCGAGTGTTATATCTATATCATATTTCTTTGTGTTAGCAATGCTGGCAAGTTTTTTTACGTCGTCAATGCTATAAAGCATAATGGTTTCTTCAACCATTCATACCGCCTCCTTTGTTAGTAGGATACACTTTTTTTGCGATAAAGTCAACATTAAGTTGCAAGAAACGGTTTTATACCGTATAATGATAGGGATATTTAGGGAGGTGGTTTTTTGTTCTTTGCCTTTTACACGCTTGGCTGCAAGGTTAATCAGTATGAGAGCCAGTCCATGCGTGAGCAGCTGATTGCGCGCGGTTTTTCCCCTGCTGACAGCTATGAAAAAGCCGACGTTGTCATTATAAATTCCTGCACCGTCACAGCCGAAAGCGACCGCAAAACGCGTCAGGCTGTCAGACGTTTTCGCAGAATGCTGCCGTCTGCTATTATTGTGCTTTGCGGCTGTGTACCTGCCGCCTTTTCGGAGATTGGCACCGACCTGCCCGAAGCCGACATTATTTTTGAAAATGCCGGTGACGGCCGACTTCCCGACCTGATAGAAGCTTATCTCAAAAATAAAGAGCGCATAATTGATATAAAAGAGCACAAAAAGGGCGAAGTCTTCTGCACACCACCAATCACAGATTTTTCCGAGCGCACACGTGCCTTTGTTAAAATCGAGGACGGGTGCGACCGCTTTTGCTCATATTGCATAATTCCCACCGCGCGTGGAAGGGTTCGCTCACGCGGGGTGGAGGACATAAAGGCTGAGGTTTCGGCGCTCGCCGCACGCGGCTTTTGCGAGGTGGTGCTTGTGGGCATCAACCTTTCCGCCTACGGCAAGGATACAGGACTTAACCTTTGCGATGCGGTTTCGGCCGTGGCAGAGGTTAGTGGTATCAAGCGAATTCGTTTAGGCTCGCTCGAGCCCGACCACATAAGCGAGGAAATGCTGACAAGGCTTAGGGCGGAAGAAAAATTCTGCCCACAATTTCACCTTTCCTTACAATCGGGCTGTGATGCAACGCTTGCCAGGATGAACCGCCACTATGACGCGCAATTTTACCGCGAGCTTATCGGCCGCATACGCCACGTCTTCCCCGACTGCTCCATCACCACCGACATTATGGTGGGCTTTGCAGGCGAAACGGACGAGGATTTTGAGTGTTCTGTACGGTTTGCGCGCGAAATCGGCTTTGCAAAAGCCCATATTTTCGCCTATTCACGCCGTAAGGGCACTCGGGCGGATAATTTTGACGGACAGATAGAAAACGCCGTAAAAGCCAAAAGAAGCCAGATTATGATAGCAGAATGCAAAAAATGTGAGGAGGAGTTCCTCGATTCGCAGTTAGGACGCGTTTTCCCCGTGCTTTTTGAACAGTGGGAGGACGGCTTTTGCGAGGGCTACACCCCAAATTACACGCGTGTGCGCGTTCCCTGTAACAGATGCGTTTGCGGACAGATTTTGGACGTTTTGCTCCTCTCGCGCGAGGGTGAATGTTGTATTGGTGAAATAATATAAAACGAGGAATAAACACAATGAGAATTACTATTGAGAGGGCAAAAAAATCGGACGCACCTGCAATGCTGGATTACTTAAGACAGATTGGCGGCGAAACGGACAATCTGACCTTTGGGGCTGAGGGACTGCCATTTTCTGTCGAGTCAGAAGCGGAATACCTTGAGAGAGCAGAAAATTCGCAAGATAATATAATCCTTTTAGCAAAAGAAAACGGAAAAATTGTAGGCGACGCAAGCTTGAGCCGACTTCCACGTCGAATGAGTCACCGAGGCGAGCTTGGTATTTCCGTGCTTGCAGCATATTGGAATAAAGGTATTGGCAGCAGGCTATTAAATGAAATTCTTGATTTTGCAAAAGAAAGCTCGTATGATGTGGTCGATTTAGAGGTTCGTAGCGACAACCTACACGCTATACACCTTTATGAAAAGTTTGGTTTTATAAAAATTGGCTCACACCCCTTATTCTTTAAAATAGACGGTAAATACATATCTTTTGATTATATGTGCTTGAAATTATAACAAAAACCCCCGACAGTTTGTCGAGGGTTTTTGTTATGGAAAAAATTTTAGTTCCCGCGTCGTTAAGATTTCCGCTGAAATCTTACGACGCGAGAACTAAATTGTTTTAAGAGAAATTAGATTAACTCAATAATTGCCATCTCTGCGGCGTCACCACGGCGGGGACCGATTTTTGTGATACGGCAATAGCCGCCGTTACGGTCTGCATACTTGGGAGCGATGTCGCTGTAGAGCTTTGCTACAACGGCCTCCTTAGTAATGAATGCCATAGCCTGACGCTTGCTGTTGAGGCTATTATCCTTAGCGAGTGTAATATACTTCTCTGCCATTGACCTTACTTCTTTTGCGCGAGTAACGGTTGTTTCAATCTTTCCGTTCTCAAGAAGGAAAGTTACCATTGCACGCAGCATTGCTGTTCTGTGGTCAGTGGTTCTTCCGAGTTTACGTGTTCCCGGCATTTATACTCACTCCTTTTATTCGTCTTCGCTTCTCAGACTGAAGCCAAAGCTATCGAGCTTTGCGATAACCTCTTCAAGTGATTTACGGCCAAGGTTTCTAACCTTCATCATATCCTCTTCGGTCTTGCCGATGAGGTCTTCAACCGTATTGATTCCTGCACGTTTTAAGCAGTTAAAGCTTCTTACAGAAAGGTCAAGCTCTTCGATAGTCATATCGAGAACCTTTTCCTTGCTGGTGTCGCCCTTTTCTACCATAATCTTGGCTTCGCTGTATGTGTCGCCCGAAAGGTCGGTGAACAGATTAAGATGCTCGGTCAAGATTTTGGATGCTAATGAAACGGCATCGCTTGCAGAAATTACGCCATTTGTCCAAACCTCAAGTGTGAGGCGGTCATAATCGATTTGCTGGCCTACACGTGTTTTATCAACGGTGTAGTTTACCTTTACTACAGGTGTGTAGATTGAGTCAACAGGAATGACACCAATGACATTCTGTCCGGACGCATTCTTCTCCGACGGAACGTATCCGCGGCCGGAATCGAGAACGATTTCCATATTAAGACGTCCGCCCTCACCTACTGTAGCAATGTGAAGCTCGGGGTTGAGAATTTCAACCTCAGAGTCGGTTTTGATTGTTGCGCCTGTAACCTCGCAGGGTCCTTCTGCGTCAATGTAAACCGTCTTTGCTTCGTTGCTGTGAAGCTTTGCTGTAAGTTCCTTTATGTTAAGAACGATTTCTGTAACGTCTTCCTTAACACCGGGGACGGTTGAGAATTCGTGCAGAATGCCGTCAATCTTTATAGAAGTTGCGGCAACACCGGGAAGGCTTGAAAGAAGTACGCGACGAAGGCTGTTGCCTATTGTGGTACCAAAGCCGTTCTCCAGCGGTTCGAGCACGAATTTACCGTATGTGCCATCAGGCAGTAAATCCAGCGATTCAATTCTGGGCTTTTCAATCTCTATCATTTAAAAGCTCCATTTCTCCGCACTCATATTTTTATCACGCCGCTGCCTGTGCGGTGACCGCGGTGCTTTGTTTGTTATTACTTAGAATAGAACTCGACGATGAGCTGCTCTTCAACAGGAGCCTCTATCTGGTCGCGGTTCGGGAGAGCGATAATCTTTGCTTCAAGAGCGTCACGATTAACGTCAATCCACTGCGGAACCGGTCTTGCCGAGTTAGCCTCGATTACGGCCTTCATCTTCTCGCTTGCGCGGGCCTTCTCACAAATTGTGATAACGTCGCCTGCTTTTACGAGGTAGGATGCGATATCTACGCGATGACCGTTAACCTCATAGTGACCGTGGCCAACAAGCTGTCTTGCCTCGGCTCTTGAGGATGCGAAGCCTACTCTGTAAACTACGTTGTCAAGACGGCTTTCGAGAATCTTTAAGAGGTTTTCACCTGTGATTCCCTGCTTGCGCTCGGCCATCTCAAAATAATGATGGAACTGTCCTTCCTGAACGCCGTAGAATCTTCTTGCTCTCTGCTTTGCACGAAGCTGTGTGCCGTATTCAGAGGACTTTTTACGTCCCTGACCGTGCTGGCCGGGAGCATAAGCTCTGGCGTTGAATGAACATTTCTCGGAATAGCAGCGCTCGCCCTTTAAGAACAACTTCTGTCCTTCACGGCGGCAAAGTCTGCATACTGCTCCGGTATATCTTGCCATTTTGTTACACCTCCATGAACTGTTGTGACAGATATTCTGTCACGGTTTCACTCGTCGCATTAAATATTGCGGCTTTGTGCTCGCCCCGAATTATACGCGTCTTCTCTTCGGAGGACGGCAACCGTTGTGAGGAATCGGGGTAACGTCTTTAATCATACTTACCTCAAGTCCTGCTGACTGCAACGCTCTGATAGCAGCCTCGCGTCCTGCGCCGGGACCCTTAACATATACTTCTACGGTTTTAAGACCATGCTCCATAGCAGCCTTTGCAGCTGTTTCAGCAGCGCTCTGTGCTGCGAAAGGAGTGGATTTTCTTGAACCTCTGAAACCGAGCTCACCAGCGGATGCCCAAGAAAGAGCAGCGCCCTGTGTATCGGTTATTGTTACGATAGTATTGTTGAAGGTTGACTGGATGTGGGCAGCACCGCGTTCAATATTTTTCTTCTCGCGACGCTTGCGGGTTGCTGTTGTTTTACCCTTTGTAGCCATTTTACTTTCCTCCCGCCTACTTCTTCTTGTTTGCTATC
>CALDPI010000300.1 GCA_937912045.1 uncultured Clostridia bacterium | reverse complement strand
CCCACACACTTTCGGCAACAACGCTTGTGCCGTCTGCAATGGCAAGCAGGGTCGTAATCTGCGGTTGCATATCGGTGGGGAAGCCGGGGTGTGGCATCGTTGTTATGTTGCAGCGCTTGGGACGCTTGTCCATCTTGATTCTTATAGACTCGTCGAATTCCTCAATGGTGGCACCCGTTTCCAAAAGCTTAGCCGTTATGGATTCAAGGTGCTTGGGGGTAATGTTGTTAATAAATACGTCACCGCCCGTGGCAACAACGGCCGTCATATATGTTCCGGCTTCAATCTGGTCGGGAATAATGCTGTATGTCGTGCCGTGCAGCCTTTCAACACCGCGGATTTTAATAACACTGGTGCCTGCACCCATAATGTCGGCGCCCATAGAGTTCAAGAAGTTTGCAAGGTCAACAATGTGTGGCTCGCGTGCCGCGTTTTCAATAACGGTGAGTCCGCGTGACTTAACCGCCGCAAGCATAATGTTAACCGTCGCACCGACAGATACCTTATCAAGATATACAGGACTGCCGATTAAACGCTGTGCCCTTGCATCAACCATTCCGTTTTCGAACGTAACAGTTGCACCCAAGGCCTCAAAGCCCTTAATATGCAGGTCAATAGGACGCACACCAAAATCACAGCCTCCGGGAGGCGCAACCTTTGCTCTTTTGAAACGGCCAATCATCGCGCCGATAAAATAACTCGAAGCGCGCATATGCTTTGTCATTTCAAAGGGAAGAGTAAAGGAGTTGATATGTGCAGGGTCAATCAAAACTGTGTTTTTGTTAATCATATGAACATCCGCACCCAACTCTCGCAGGATACGGATGATAGCAAACACGTCAGATATATTGGGCAAATTTTCAATGCGGCAAATACCATCGGACAATAAAACAGCCGGCAGTATTGCAACCGCAGCATTTTTTGCACCGCTTATTGTAACGGAACCGTTAAGACGGTTTCCACCGGTAATAACAAACTTATCCAAAAAAGGCACTCTCCAAACATTTAGTGTGTATAAATGTAGTATTGCCGATAAAATCAGTTTAAAGACATATACATTATATACATATTTGGCATATTTGTCAAACCATATTTTGTGTTTTATGGTTTTTTGAGGACAAAATGTTGAAAAAAAGGAAAAGGGAAGCAGTTTTGGCTGCTTCCCGATTTGAACATATAATTAGTCGTCTTTTCTGTCAACAGACTGTTCCTTCTGGTTTTTCTGCTGTTTGTTCTGCTGATTCTGCTGCTTGTTCTGCTGATTATTCTGCTGTTTCTGATTTTCTGACATAAAAAGTCACCCCGCTTTCGCCATTATTATTAGCGTCAGCGGGGCAATTATACCTATTTAATGTTAAATAAATCAAACGCGTTCTGCCGTGTCTGATTAAGCACCGTAGAAACGTCGGTTTCTTTAATTTCGGCAATTTTTTCAGCAACCCTAATAATCATTCCCGAATGGCAGGTTTTACTGCGGTATGGCTCGGGAGCGAGATAGGGCGCATCGGTCTCAAGCAAAATTCGCTCAAGCGGTGTCTTTTCAATGACCTCGCGTACCTTTTTTGCGTTTTTAAAGGTCGAAACTCCACCAACTCCGATATACATACCGAGCTTTAAAATCTCAGCCGCCGTTTCTGCACTGCCCGAAAAGCAGTGCACAACGCCAAAAGGCTTGACGTCCTTTAAAATTTTAAGGGTGTCCTCGTGGGCCTCGCGG
>CALDPI010000299.1 GCA_937912045.1 uncultured Clostridia bacterium | reverse complement strand
CCCGAAGGCAATTCCGTTGGGGTTGTAACCGCCTATAAGAAATACCTCGATTTCCTCACCGAAATGACAAATATTATTCCTTTAAGTTATAACCTAACTGAAGATGCTGATGCGGTTGAAGTTAAAGGTACTGTTAGAGGTGCACCTCTCGCATCTTCAAAAATATTTGCTGCAAAAATCGCACCTTTTTCCGCATTGGCAACCACGGTAGGTGCAAGGAAAAAGCCCTGATAAAAGTCCTTCATAACGCCGAAGTTTGCGCCAACCTCCTGTCCGAGACCGGGCGCGCTCAGACGGTAGGCACAGCGGTCAACACACGTCTTGGTGCCGCAAATATATCCGCCCGAGGTAGCAAGTCCGCCGCCTGCGTTTTTAATGAGCGAGCCGACAACCATATCGGCGCCGACGTCCGACGGCTCGATATCCTCTGTAAACTCACCATAGCAGTTATCGACCATACAGATAATATCGGGATTGACGCCCTTAATAAAGGCAATCAGCTCACCAATCTGCGAAACTGAAAAGGACGGGCGCGTGTCGTAGCCCTTTGAACGCTGAATTTCGACAAGTTTTGTCTTTTCGTTTATGGCTTTTTTGATGTTTTCATAATCAAAGGTGCCGTCAGGAAGCAAATCCACCTGACGATAGGAAACGCCGTACTCCGCGAGAGAGCAGGGTGACGGGCGGATGCCTATGACCTCTTCAAGCGTGTCATAGGGCTTGCCCGCGGGGGCCAGAATCTCGTCCCCGGGCAAAAGGTTTGCCGAAAGGGCTACGGTCAGCGCGTGGGTGCCGCAGGTGATTTGCGGACGGACAAGTGCGGCTTCTGTGTGGAAGCAATCGGCATATACACGCTCAAGATTGTCACGTCCTGCGTCGTCATAGCCGTAGCCGCTGCTCACAGCAAAGTGTGATGCGCCAACGCGGTTTTTCTGCATCGCCGAGAGCACCTTGCACTGATTGTATTCTGCCGTTTTGTCAATCTCTGCAAAGCGGCTTTCGAGTGCAGAAAGTACTTCTTCACAGAGCTTTTCAACACGGCTGTCGATGTTAAAAACAGAGTACATTGTGTTCATAAAATCCCCAAAACAAATTTTTGTATATTTTACCACATTTTTGCATATATCGTCAATAAATAATATAGATATATATTCAGGTGATTTTTATGGATGTTTTTGTGCGAATAATAGAAAAAACAAACGGTGCGCTGAATAACTTTCTCTGGGGGCCGTTCGGACTTTTTCTGATTATCGGAACGGGGGCTTTTTTCACAGCAAGGCTTCGCGGTTTTCAAATAACCGAGGTAAAGGGGTGGCTTTTTGACACCGCAAAAGCGTTTTTAAAAAGGCGCGGCGACGGAGTATCGCCCTTTTCGGCGCTTTGCACCGCGCTGGCTGCAACGGTGGGTGTGGGGAGCATTGTCGGGGTGGCTTCGGCTTTGATGCTTGGTGGTCCGGGGGCGGTGTTTTGGATGGTGGCGGCATCGTTTTTTTCGATGGCTACCGCCTATGCTGAGAACGCGCTTGGCGCAAAATATGCCACAAAAAACAAAAAGGGCGAGCGCGTGGGCGGACCGATGTATTACCTTAAAGACGGGTTTAAAAACCGCCGCCTTGGCCGCGTGCTTGCGTTGCTTTTTTCGGCTTTTACGGTATTCGCCTCCTTTGGCATTGGCAACGCGGTGCAGATAAACGCCATCGTGACCAACCTCCAAAGAACGTTTCCCCGGGGAAAAGGCAATTCCTCTCTCCTAATCGGTCTTGTGCTGACGGCGCTTTTAGGACTTGTTATTCTGGGCGGAATAAAGCGGATAGCCGCCGTAACAGAGCGGATTGTGCCGTTTATGGTGGTGGGGTACATAGTGGGTGCGCTTTTACTGATTTTTATGAACGCAGAGAGGATTGTCCCTGCCGCCTGTTCGGTTTTTCGTCACGCGTTTTCGGCACGCTCCTTTGGTGGTGGGACGCTTGGCAACGCGTTAATGTGGGGCGTGCGGCGCGGCGTATTTTCTAACGAGGCGGGGCTGGGCTCGACCGTCATTGCCAACTGTGCGGCAGAGCACAAATCACAAAGGGAGCAGGGCTTTTTCGGTGTGTTTGAGGTCTTCATAGACCCCCCCGTTATCTGCACCGTAACGGCATTTTTGATTCTCTGCTCGGGCCTTGTGGATTTAAAAAGCGGTGCCGTTTTGACCGGTGCTCTGCACACCACGCTGGTGAGCGAGGCTTTTTCTCTCTGCTTTGGTGAGGTTGGCGGCTTATTTGTCACCGCGGCGCTCTGCTTTTTTGCCTTTTCCACCGTTGTGGGCTGGTCTTATTAC
>CALDPI010000298.1 GCA_937912045.1 uncultured Clostridia bacterium | reverse complement strand
CTGGGGGCTATGTAACCGGTCCAGTTATTTGGGCAGCAAAAAAATTAGGTAAAAAAACATTCATCCACGAACAAAACTCAGTAGTAGGGTTATCTAATAAATATTTGAAAAAGGTTTTATGTCATGAACTAACCCACGCTTGTATGTTTAGTTATGATGTAGAATTAACCTTAGAACAAGAAGAATTACTTGCCGATTTGGTCGCAACATATGGGCAAGAAATAATTCATATGACTAATTTGATATTTAGAAGATTAAAATAGAATAAAGGGAACTCAAATTAATGAGTTCCCTTTATTTTTTTGCTTATTTTTCTCTCAGCTTGCATATACTCTATAATAGTGTTGCACGGTATTTTTGGCAGAGTTTTGCACGATGGGTTCGAAAAATTATCATTTTGCACAACCGATTTACCAAAAATTGCCAAAATTCGACGCTTTTTTCGAGGTTACAAAATTGTAACAATTTGTTGCTTCGAGTCTTTTTTGTGAAAAACGCACAAAACAAGACAGGATTTTCAGTTTGACAATAACTATTTTTATGGATATAATCCTGTTGCATTGTGTTTTTTTCAAAGGGGCAGGTATATTCTCTGCTCCGGGCAGGACGTTTTTTGCGTTCTACCTATTATATATAAAGGGGAAATTCAATGATAGAAAAGTTAAGAGCTGTGCTTTGCAAGGTGCCACGTGCTTTACAGCGCCGCGCAAGCTGTCTTTATGCTCTTGCTCTGACAACGGCAATACTTCTTTCTGTGCTTATGTTATCGGTCAACACAGTTTCGATTTCTACAGACGGACAGAATGTTGTAGAGCTGAAAACAATGCTTTCCAATCCGGACAGCATACTTAAAACAGTTAATATTTCATATGGTAAAGACGATAAGGTTGAGGTTAATAAGCTTTCCAGCCACAATATGAACATTGCGGTGCGCTACTCCTTCCCTGTTTACATCACCGTTGGTGATACGACAAGCAAGGTTATAACAACGGGTGCCACCGTTGGTGAGCTTTTGGATTTGGCCAACGTTCTTGTAAGCGAGCACGACATTATTAACTACGACCTTGACACACAAATAGATGCCACCGCGTATATTGACGTGGTTGACATTGACTACGTTACCGAAACCTACACCAAGCGCATTTATTATCAGGAGAAAACGGTTTATTCTGCCGATTATCCCAAGGGCACACGAATTGTAAAGGATGGAACGGAGGGTCAAAAGCAGATTACCTGCAAGAAGACCATTGTTAACGGCATTGTAACCGAGGAAAAAGTCTTAAGCGAGGTTGTGCTTTTTGAGGCCGTTGATCGCCAGGTTATCATCGGCACCAAGAAGACCGCCACTGCAAACAAAGCTCCTGCGGCCACCAAGCCTGCACAAACCACAACCACCAACCCTGCAGTTACCACAAGTGCCAACGTTTCCTGCGTTTCCACACTCAAGCCCTCAAAGACGATTGAGCTTGACAAGAACGGAAACCCTGTTAATTACAAAAAGCACCTGACCGTACAGGCAACCGCATATCTCGCCGAGGGCAAGTGTGCAACGGGCGTTAAATGTGTTCCCGGATATATTGCGGTCAATCCGAACTATATTCCATACGGAACAAAGATGTATATTAAATCGAGCGACGGCAAATATGTTTATGGTTATGCCGTTGCGGCAGACACAGGCGGCTTTGCAAGAAACAATCCCACAAAGGTTGACCTTGCCTTCCCGACCAGCGCACAGTGCAACAGCTTCGGCAGACGAAACGTTGAAATCTATATTTTAGAGTAATAAAAAAGGACGGATTATGAATCCGTCCTTTTTATTATCTGTTCTTTACAGCCTGTGCCACGACGTTATACTCGTTTGTGAGTATTGTGTCAACACCCATACGCAAAAATTCCTTTGCCTCTTCCCCGTCGTCCGACCAGAAGACATTGCAGCGTATTCCGTTTGCGTGCGCCTTGTCTATCATTTCCTTATTGAAATAGGGCTTCATAAGCTGGACCTTTTTGCAGTCATATTTAATCGCCCTGTCGACAATATCCCACGGGGCCTTGCCTGCGCCGCAGCAACGGGTTATATCGGGAGCAACCTCCTTTGCGAGTTTCAGGAAATTGTCGTTTCCGCACATAAAATAAACGTACTTTTTACAGTCGTATTTTTCTATGAGGGCGACAATCTTTTCAAGGAACTCTCTGTCATAATCGCAATCGAAATCGACCGTCTTTATATGAATGTTCATAATGGCGTGGCAGGCAAACTTTTTAAGAACCTCCTCAAACTTAAGGATTTTAAGGCCTTTAAACTTTTCACCGAATTTTACGCCGAAATCAAACTCCAGCAGTTCCTCATATGTATAATCATACACGTTTCCAGTGCCTGTCGAGATGTTATCAATCACACCGTCGTGCACCGTGATAACCTCGCCGTCCTTGGAGTACCACAAGTCAAGCTCGATTTCCTCTGCGCCCAGAGCCACAGCTGCACCGTATGCCGCCATGCTGTTTTCGGGGGCGACGGTGCTGAAGCCGCGGTGTGCACAAACACGCGGATATTCCATAATTTCGTCGTGCTTAACAATGGCGCTTCCCGCAGGGCGATATTTCCACGGGCGTCTGCCCTTTTCGATATATTCATAATGTGCCGAGGGCGGATTGCCAAAGCCTGCAGGCTTATAATATTTCTCCTTCGGGTCAATCTCTACACATTCCAGTCCGACGCGGCTTTCCATATTGACGAGCACCTCGCCGGTCGGGGCAACTACCATACTTGCGCCGCATATATCTGATTTTTCATCAATGGATATGGACGAGCGCACAACGTATGCGTTTGTGTTATATGCCAAAAACTGCGACATTATCTTAAGCGCCCTGTGCGTGTCGCTTCTTTGGTGGGAACAGCCGATTATGATATCAAGATTTTCTCTTGCCATATTTGCAAAGTTTTCATAAAAATAAAAGTCATAACAGGTCAAAAAGCCGAAGCGTATGCCTTCCATTTCTATGACGGTGGGCTTTGTGAACTCGAAGGTGTAATCACTGTCAAGCTCCATAACCGAAACCTCGCTCGGTACGAGGTGCTCCTTAAAATACATACCCTTAACTTCACCGTTGCGGTCGAAAGCGTAGGTGGTGTTTCTGTATCCCTTTTCGGCCTTGTAGCGCGCATTCACAAATACCATTGCGTTACAGCGCTTTGCCGTATCTGATACCTTTTTAAGCAACACTTCGTTATATTTTTCCACGCTTGCCTCTGCTTCCGCCTTGGTCTTTGCAAGACAGGGTGTGTCGGCAGATTCAGGCATAACGATAAGGTCCATTGAAGCGTCGCATTTATCAAGTAGTTCAAGCTCGCGCTCAAAGAATTCGTCCGATTTTTCATAATCGAGCGAATACGCCGGCTGAATTACACATACCTTCATTTTATCAAAACCCTTCATTTTATATTACGTATATTATAAGGGTTTTAAAAATTTATTGCAATACCTATTCCGCTTTATCAATAATTTTAACGTTGCTGAATTCCACAAACAAATCGGCCGACGGACAGGAAAGATATAACGGCAGACCCGTTTCGGCAACGGTGAGGGTATATTGATAGCCGCCTGTGTTCCCCGTTAGCTCATACTGCTCACCGTTTTTTTGTGCAGGTGACGTATTTTTCACCACGTCGTTTAACATATCGGCTATATTATCACAGGGCAGCTCGGTCTGCGGCTTATACGAAAGGCCCTTATATGTTATTGAGAGCTCATCGCCGTCATAATGTGCCGTTGTGCCCTCTATTGCTTTCGGCTCTGTTACGGTCAGGGTGAAAACACCGCCGCCATATGCCGTTGCCTTGCACCTGCATTCATAGTCACCATACTGCACCGAAGCGTCAAACTCGACACCGACAAGCTTTGTGTCAACCTCTTTTTCCATTCCGCACGAGGCGAGCGTCACAATCAGGAAAAGCGTAAAAATAACCCTTTTCAATTCAATCCCACCAAACAAAAAAATTAAGCCGCAGCAATTAAAACTGCGGCTTAATAATATTTATGTCTTGTGTATGCGGTTTTATTCTAATCTTCAAAGGCACCCTTTTGTATAAATCTTGGCAAATAGCTCTTGATGCCGTTTTTCATCTTCTCGTTTGGCTCCATAACGATGCAGACCGTCTCGTTCTTGGAATCGCGTGCGATGACGTAATATGCCTTATCACTCGGGTTTGCGCACATAATGAGTCGGCCATGCGGCTGCATTGCGGGGGTGAATTTTCCAACCGTCTCAATCTCGCTGCATTTTATGGTGACCATGCGCTTTCTTGTGCTTTGAGCCACGATTTTGTCAACGTCCAGCTCGCCGTTTGTGAGGATATATTCATACTCCACGTTAAGACGCGCAGAAAGCTTGAACGCACCGTAAAAGAGGCCGCCCACGATTATTACCGCAATAGAGCTTAAATATTTTATAAACAAAAAGCTGATAAATGAAAGAAAAAGTGCCGCAAACCAAAGCAAAATTTTAAGAGCGATTGTTTTGGCATTTGCGTTTATTTTTACAATCTGTTCGTTAAAGGTATCCATAATTTTCTCCTGATAATTATATTTTCTTTATTGTAACACACTTTAGCGCAAAATGCAAAGAGTTTTACTTGAAAGAGCGTATATTTTATTGTATAATGAACTTGTATATTGATTGGAGGGATTGTTTTGAAAATCAAAGACAATTTTTTGCTTAAAGAGGTTGCAGGAAAAACAATCGTTGTACCCGTTGGCAAAGCAACACTTGATTTCAACGCAATTATCACACTTAACGAAACCGGAGCCTTCCTTTTTGCCAAGCTACAGGAAAAGGATATGACCGAGGAGGATTTGGTTGCCGCTCTCGCGTCGGAATATGACGTGTCGGAGGAGATTGCCGCCGCAGACATTAAAAAGTTTGTTAAAAGCGTTATCGACTCGGGAGTTGCCGAATAAATGAACAATAGAAATACGGTTTCTTGGATTTTTAAAAGACTTAAAAAATTCATACCTGCCGTCGTTCTGATTTCGCTGCTTAGCACGCTTGTGTCGCTGGGTGGCGTTGCCCTTATACTTATCACGCGCCAGATACTTAACGATGCACAGGCAGGTATCACAGGTGCAGCACTAAAGGGAAATATTATTCTGCTTGTTTGCGTTCTGGTGGCACAGCTTGCGCTTAACCTTGTTGACGGACTTGTGCGCAACAAAACCATTTTTAAAATGGATATGCGCTTAAAGGAAAGGCTTTTTGCCGAAATTATTGCAAAGGATTACAGCAAAATCTCGGCGCTGCACTCGGGCGAGCTTGTCAACAGGCTTTCAAGCGACGTTGACGTTATTGTCAAGGGTACTGCAAGCATTATTCCAAACGTAATTTCAACCGTTGCAAAGCTCGTCTCGGGCGTGGCAGTTTTTCTGGCGCTTGACCCCGTTGTTGCGGTTATCATCATTGCTATCGGCTTTCTATTCCCCTTCCTTGGTCGAATTGTGAGCAAAAAATACAAATATCTTCACAAGAAGTCGCAGGAAAGCGAAGGTACCGTACGCTCCTTTTTGCAGGAGGGTATTCAGAACATTATCGTTATCAAGACCTTTTCAGCCAACAGCCCCGTAAAGCGCAAGCTTTCGGGATATATGAAAGAAAATTTAAAGATTAAGATGAAGCGCACACTTCTCAGCGTGCTTATGCACACGGGACTTTACGGCTCGTTCACGCTTGGCTATTACGGTGTGCTTATCTGGGGTGCCTTGGGCATTGCGGCAGGCACGCTTGAATACGGCACGTTTTTCGCATTTTTGGAGCTTGTGGGAATTCTCCGCAATCCGCTCCAGAACATTTCGGGAATACTGCCGCAGTATTATGCCACTATGGCCTCTGCCGAGCGACTTATTGAGCTTGAAAGCATTGAAACCGAAGTCCTTGACACCGAAAGTGACATCGGCCACGTATATGACGATATGCTCGCCATTTGCGCAAAGGGGCTTTCCTTCAAGGAGGGCGGTTTTCTCCGCATGCGCGTTGACGTGCGCCTCAAGCGCGAGGGGATCGATCC
>CALDPI010000297.1 GCA_937912045.1 uncultured Clostridia bacterium | reverse complement strand
GCCCTTAGGACCTAAAACCTTACCAAGACGACCAACAACACCCATCATATCAGGTGTGGCAATAACAACGTCAAAGTCGAGCCAGCCTTCGTTCTGGATTTTAGCAACGAGCTCTTCAGCACCTACGAAATCCGAACCGGCTTCTTCAGCAGCCTTTGCGTTGTCACCCTTAGCAAGAACAAGGGTACGAACCTTCTTACCTGTACCGTTGGGGAGAACAACAGCGCCTCTGACCTGCTGGTCAGCGTGACGAGAGTCAACACCCAAACGAACGTGAATTTCAACAGTTTCATCAAACTTTGCAGTGCCGGTTTTAAGGGCAATGTCCAAAGCTTCTTCAACATCATAAAGCTTACCTGTTTCAATAAGCTTTACACCATCATTATACTTTTTACCGTGTTTCATTTTAGTAAACCTCCCAATAAGTGGTAAAATCGGAAATTTCCTCCCACGGGGGAGTATTAGTCAACTACTTCGATTCCCATGCTGCGTGCAGTACCTGCTACCATGCTCATAGCAGTCTCAATAGAAGCAGCATTCAAATCGGGCATTTTCTGTTCAGCGATTTTTCTGACCTGTTCGCTGGTGATTTTGGCAACCTTAGTTTTGTTCGGTACGCCAGAACCACTTTCAATTCCGCAAGCCTTCTTGATAAGAACGGCAGCGGGAGGAGTTTTAGTAATAAAGCTGAAAGAACGGTCTGCATAAACAGTGATAACAACCGGGATGATAAGACCGGCATCGTTCTTTGTGCGCTCGTTAAACTCCTTGGTGAAAGACATAATGTTTACACCATACTGACCGAGAGCAGGACCAACCGGGGGAGCCGGAGTAGCCTTGCCAGCGGGTATCTGTAATTTAATGTAACCTGTTATTTTCTGAGCCATTATTTGCACCTCCAAAATTCGTGGTAGCGGTGTTATAAACACCTGACGGAGCGCAAAATATTGTTTGCGTTCCTCCCACCGTGGTACCTTTAGGTACCGGCGGCAAAACAGCCGCGTTTAATACATAATTTAACACATAAGTTAGTCTGCCAGAGCAACCTGGTCAAGCTCAAACTGTGCGGGGGTTTCTCTTCCAAACATAGAAATGAGAACCGTAACGTCGTTTGCGGCCACGTCGACCTTTTGAACGACACCCACAAATCCCTCAAGCGGACCGCTGATAATCTTAACGTTATCACCGTTTTTGTAGGCAACCTCAACAGAGTGCTTCTCAACACCGAGAGATTCAACCTCCGCATCGGAGAGGGGAACCGGCTTTGATGCCGGACCGACAAAGCCTGTAACACCGCGTGTGTTACGCACGATGAACCAGGAATCGTCAGTAACAATCATTTTAATAAGCACGTATCCGGGGAAAATCTTGCGCTCGTACTGCTTCTGGGTACCATCCTCTTTAACCTCGGTTACAACTTCGGTCGGGATTTTGATATCCATGATATAATCCTGAAGCTTACGATTCTCAACGATTGTTTCAAGGTCTTTGGCAACCTTGTTTTCATAACCCGAATAGGTATGGATTACATACCATCTTGCATCATTGTAATCTGCCATTCAGCAACCTCCTAAAGTTTAAAGAGATTACACGCCAAGGATAAGACCTATGAGCTCCAAAAGACCGAGGTCAAGCAACCAGATGAAAACACCCAAAATAGCGCATATGACCAAAACAACGAGTGTGTTTTTGAGAACGAACTTGAAGTTCGGCCAAACAATTTTCTTGACTTCACTCTTATAATCTCTGAAGAATGCAACAACTCTCTGGGGCAGGGTAAGCTTCTTAGTACCTGCGACTTCAAGCTTGTCAGCGATTAGGAGATGGGCAACGCCGAAAGCGGCACAAACAAACAAAACAGCTGTGATAACAACAACGACGAGCGTGTTGTATTCAGATGTAACGCCTGCGGGGCCAATCGGACGTGTGTCCACAAATTTTGCGGGCTCGCTTAAGGTGATAACAAGCATATAGATTGCAGCGGCAAGAGAAACAGCCGGAGCAGCATATCTTGTACCCTTGAACTTAAATGTGAGAGCACTGAAAAGTATTCCGAACATTGTAAGAATCAGGCAAACCCAGATGTCTGCAGATTTTGCCATTTTAACAGTGCTGTCGGCGTAATCGACCGAGCCACCGAATGCAAGCTGCATACCGGTAAGACCGACGCTTTCCTTATCAGCAACGATAGTAGCAAAATCAGGGAAGATGAAGAATGCAAGTGCAGCAACACAAAGTGCGAGTGCGAGGATTTGACAAATTTTGTTAATAGCTTTCATTTTGTCAACCCCCTTACTTTGTCTCTTTGTGAAGGGTGTGCTTCTTGCAGAACCTGCAATACTTGTTCATTTCAAGTCTGTCGGGGTCGTTCTTCTTGTTCTTCATTGTGTTGTAGTTGCGCTGTTTGCATTCAGTGCAAGCTAACGTAATTTTAACTCTCATGACGGCACCTCCCGTTTTACGGAAATATTTTTTCCTTTCACGAAATGTGAAAGTAAATTTGAGCCTCCCTCAATCAGTCATAAAGCGTGCCACCCAAAAGGATGAAGAAGCAGTGCACACCGTCTGACAATGAAAAGAATCTTATGCAAAAAAAAAAGACTCTTGCAGAGGTAATGCTATATTACCACATTCCAAAGCAAGAGTCAAGCATTTTTTTACATTATATATAATGTATGATTTATTTGTGATAGGTGCCGCCCTCAGTAATCATAAAAGCGCGGTAAATCTGCTCAAGCAGCATAACCCGTGCGAGCTTGTGCGGAAAGGTCATTGCTGACATAGAAAGCTTTTTATCGGCGCGTTTTTTAACCTCGTTTGATAGTCCGTAAGAGCCACCGATAATAAATACCTGCTCGCCGCGTCCGGTTACGGCGCATTTTTGAATTGTTGATGAAAGCTGTTCGCTGCTCTGCATATCTCCCTCAATGCAAAGGGCGGTGACATAAGCGTCGTTTGGAATTTTTGCAAGAATTTTTTGTCCCTCATCAGCAAGACAGTTTTCAATTTCACGCGGTGAGGGGTTGTCACATATTTTCACAGGCTCAATCTCAATAACGTTCAGCTCGCAAAAACGGCCAAGGCGTTTGGTGTATTCCTCGGCTGCCGCCAGAAAATATTTTTCTTTAAGCTTTCCAATCGCGAGAATAGTTATCTTAATCATAAAATAAACATCCTTCCGTCGCGCACAGGTGCTACATATAATATATAGTCTTCTTCCTCGGTATAGCCCGCATCTAAAAGAGCTGCTCTGCAGGTGGAAAGCGCAAGCGCAGGCAGGTTGTTTTCACGACTCAGGTGCGCAAGCACAATGCGCGTGGTGCCGTTTTCTACAAGACGCGGCAGCACAGCCGCACAGGCCGCATTTGAAAGGTGACCGCTGTCACTTAAAATTCTTTCCTTAAGGTAGAAGGGGTAGCTTCCTTTTTTGAGCATATTAACGTCGTGATTGGATTCAAGCATCACAAGGTCACACCCTTTAATGCCCTCCAAAATCTCATCACTCACGTAACCGAGGTCGGTAAAAATCGCAACCCGACGCTCGTCAGGCAGGGAGAATATGTATCCGCCGGATCCATCACAATCGTGGCTGGTACAAATCTTGCGTATTTTAATATCAGAAACCACAACCTCGCCGTCGTCTGCGCAGATGGTCGGGTGGCCGCTTGTAAGCGCACCATTGCTTTCGAGTGTTCGAAGTGTCATAGCAGATGCAATAACAGGCACAGGGTGCTTTTTTAAGAAGGTCTTAAGACCACCAATGTGGTCACTGTGACAGTGGGTTATGGCAACCGCACAAATACCGTCGGGGTTGATATTTCGGTCAAGCAGGGCACTTTGTGTGCATTTATAAGAGCAACCGATATCCACAAGAATACCGTGTTGTGACGTTCCGACAAACGTGCTGTTGCCGCCGCTGCCGCTGAAAAGCGGACAAAACCTTGAAATAAAAATCCCTCCTTAGTGCAAAACAGGGAATACTGCCGTATTCCCTGAATATGTTTATAATGATTATAGAATGTCGAAACGACTATTTTCGTTTCGACAAGCCGATTTTATCGGCTTTTGCATAATTAAATTTCAAAAAATTTAATTATGCTCTACATTCATTGCAATGGGTTAGTCAAAATTTCGACTTACTTAACCATTATAATGCTTTTTTCTGTGCCGTCGGTTCGATAATCGGTATGCGCTTGATTTCTGCGCCCAAGCCCGTAAGCTTTTCAACAACGTTCTCATAACCGCGGTCAATCAGTTCAATGTTTTCAATTTCGGTGGTACCGTCGGCAACCAAGCCGGCAATCAGCATTGCGGCACCGGCACGAAGGTCGTTTGCCATAACAGGTGCACTCTTAAGTCTCTCCACACCCGAAACAATAGCAACCTTTCCGTCAACCTGAATGTTAGCGCCCATTCTCGAGAGTTGCTCAACGTATTTAAAGCGGTTGTCCCACACACTTTCGGCAACAACGCTTGTGCCGTCATTAAGAATTTCAGCTTCACCGAATGACTTTGCATCGGCAAAAACAACCTGTCTTGAATTGATTTCGGTCTCAATTGCAAGCTGATCAATAATCGGAGCAGTCACCTGATTTGTGAGTCCGAGAAGAGCAGTTGCAACAAGGCAGATGACAAAAAGAGTGAGAGTCGGAACGATATAATCTTTTAAATTCTTCATTTTGCCTCACCGTCCTTCGCCTTTTATTTCTTTTCCTTAACAGTACCGAAAGGCTTGGGAGCCATAATTGTTTCGATATGGGGAACAAGAAGATTCATTATAAGAATTGCAAATGAAACTCCTTCGGGGAGTGAGCCGAAAAGTCTGATGACACAGGTCAGAAGACCGCAGCCTACACCGAAAACAATTTTTGCATTTGATTTGATGGGACTTGTTGAATAGTCGGTAGCCATGAAGAAGGCTCCGAGGATAAGACCGCCGCCGAGGATCTCATATATTGTAAATGTAATATCAAAGCCTGAGGCGATAAGCATAAATGCTGCAACCGTAAGTATGTAAGAGCCGGGGATGGCAATGCTTATGACTCCTCTTAAAATAAGGTATACAGCACCGAGAATAAGGGCAACGGAGCATACTTCACCGATACAGCCTGCTCTTACACCGAAGAGCATATTGAAGAAGGAGGGAAGATCTCCGTCAACAAGAAGAGCCCCCATCTGTGAGGATACATTTCCCGAAAGGTCTATTGCGGAAAGATGGGAAAGGGGAGTTGCCGTTGTGATGGTGTCAACACCCGATGAGCCGGGAGCTGAAAAGCCTGTCATTGCAGAAGCAAAGGAGACAAGAAGAACTATTCTTGCCGTAATGGCGGGATTTGCAAAATTATGGCCGATACCGCCGAACATCTGCTTTACGACAACTATGGCAACATCAAAGCCAAGAACGGAGTAGCATACATTTACGGTGACAGCAGCTGGAAGGATCTGTTGACTCAGGTGGGCACTCAGTCCATCACCTACGATGCCCAGGGTAATCCGGTAAGTTACTTAGGTCATACTCTCACCTGGGAAAAGGGCCGACAGCTGAAATCCTTTGACGGGAACAGCTACACCTACAATGCCAACGGTATCCGCACGAGCAAGACGGTGGGCGGAGTAAAGCACAGTTACCTCCTTGACGGCACCAAGATCTTGAAGGAGACTTGGGGAGAAAACGTTCTCGTTCCTCTCTATGACAACGAGGAAGCTGTCTGCGGTATCGAGCTCAACGGCGAAGCGTTCTTCTTCCTTAAGAATCTCCAGGGCGACGTCATTGCCATCACCGACAAGGATGGCGAGCCGGTTGCAAGATACTCCTACGATGCGTGGGGTGTACCGGAAGTCAAACTTGACTCTTCGGATTGCCAGATTGCAACCATTAACCCGTTCAGATACCGTGGATACTACTATGACACCGAGCTTGGATTCTATTATCTCAATAGTAGATATTATGATCCTGAAACGGGTAGGTTTATTAGTGCGGATGGGTATGTCAACACGGGGCAGGGCTTTACCGGGTACAATATGTATGCGTATTGTAATAATAATCCGGTTACTAA
>CALDPI010000296.1 GCA_937912045.1 uncultured Clostridia bacterium | reverse complement strand
TTGCGTTTTTATATGCTTCTGTGGTTCTGGTAGCACCCGAAACAGTTGCAATACCGTCAACAGTTTCGGCTGTTGCGCCAACAAGATTTTTTCCGTATTCCTTTTCGGCACCAAGAGTTTCGTTGCTCGAAATACAGGTAGCGCCCGTAACGGTTCCATTCGAATCAATACCGCACATCAAAACGAAGTCAGTGCCATATCCTGTGGTGAGCAGTTTAAACACGTGACCGCCGTTTTTCTCGCTATACACCTCTGTGACGGTGCTTGGAAGTGTGAAAGAAGAAATATCAACCGACACAAAATCCTCGCCCCCCGGTAAGACAACAGCCAAGGCTTTATTCACCTGAGCGCTCTCATTCTCTTTGATTATGGGGGCGGTTATGTAATTTGTCACGGCAAGCAAAACTGCGACAACCGCACAAATGACCGTCAGAGAAACAACTGTTTTTATATGCTTTTTCATTCTGTACTACCTCCAAACAGCTTTCTCTGTGTGAGCTTATCAATATACGGACTTACAATGTTCATAAGAAGAATGGCGAAAGAAACGCCCTCCGGATAGTTGCCGTAAAAACGGATTAAAACCGTTATAAGACCTGCGCCTACACCGAAAATTATTTTTCCGAGTGCGGTCATTGGCGAAGTAACATAATCGGTGGCCATAAAAAAAGCACCAATGATAAGACCGCCCGACAGCACAAGCGAAACGGCCGTCATAATATTAAAATCTGCAATTATAAGGCTCAGTACAAACACCGTGCCAATGAAGGCTGCAGGGATGTGTAAGGAAATTACACGGCGGATGAGCAAATATGCCGCACCAAAAAGCAACGCAACTGCACAGGTTTCGCCGATTATGCCGCCCGTTGTACCTAGCAAAAGACTTGAAAGCGAGGGCAACTCGTTTTCGGCAATCAGTGCCAAGGGTGTTGCAGACGATACTGTATCGGCAATCGGAAATGCAGATTTTGCCATCTCGGAAAATGCAATGAGCATAAATACTCTTGCAGTAATTGCAGGATTAACAACGTTACAGCCGATTCCGCCAAAAATGCACTTTACAATAATTATGGCAAAAACAGAGCCGACAGCCGCCTGCCAAAGCGGTGCATTGGCCGGAAGATTGAGTGCCAGCAAAAGGCCTGTTACAGCGGCGCTCAAATCACCGACAGTCTGCTCCTTTTTCATAATAACATTGAATAAAAACTCTGCGCCAACCGAGAAAACAAGGCAAACAGCAATAACAGCTAATGCTCTGAGACCGAAAATAACACAGCCTGCAACGGTTGCAGGTAATAGCGCGATAAGCACATCACGCATAATTCCGGCCGTCGAAACAGCACTCTGAATATGCGGTGAAGAGGATATATATAATTTTGAAGCCATATTACTTTGCCTCCTTTGCTTTTGCCGCGCGCAGTGCCGCCTTTGCAAGTCTGTTTGTTTGTACGATGGGACGCTTTGCAGGACAAACGAAGGAACAGCATCCACATTCCATACAAAGCTCCGTTCCGCAGGCCTTTAAGGTTTCAATATCGTCTTCCTTATATGCCTTGGCAATGATTGTGGGATTAATACCGAACGGACAGTGATTTGCACACGCGCCGCATCTGATGCAGGACGTTGACTTAGGTTGCTTTGCAGCCCTTTCACCGAAAGCGACAATCGCATTAGTATTCTTAATAACAGGTGCGTTTAAGTCGGGTGCCGTTATACCCATCATAGGTCCGCCGAAAATAACCTTTTTCGGTTCTTCTGAGAAGCCGCCACAAAACTCAAACACCTCACCGATGGCAGTGCCAAGCGGAACAATAACGTTTTGCGGATTGGCAACTACGCCCTCAACTGTCACACACTTTTCAACAAGCGGCATACCCGTTTGCAAATATTTGCCGATTGCCGCAATCGTCGTAACGTTGCAAACAACACAGCCAACATCAATGGGTAATTTTCCCTGTGGGATTTCTTTGCCCGTTGTGTGATAAACAAGAACCTTTTCTGCACCCTGAGGATAAAGTGTCGGCAACACCTTTATTGAAATTTTGGGGTTATCCGCCGCAATTCTTTTCATAGAATTTACAGCCTCGGGCTTATTCTTTTCGACACCGATTATTACCTTGCCGAAATTAAGATACCTGTCAAGCACCTCTATTGCATACGAAACGGCATCTGCATCTTCGAGCATTGTAGCGGTATCACTTGTAATATATGGCTCGCACTCGGCGCCGTTAATTATGAGCTCTGAAATCTGCAAGGGCTCATGTACACCGAACTTAACGTATGTAGGAAATCCTGCACCGCCAAGACCGACGATGCCGCTGTTCTTAATTGCATTAATAAGCTCTTCCCTGCTTTCAACCTTTGGGGCTTTAACGGTATCTGCAACGGTTGAAAGACCGTCCGATTCGATTTTTACGGCAGGTGCGGTTTTTCCGTTTGAAAGCAAAACCTCCTCAATCGCGACAACCGTTCCCGAAACACTCGAATGAACGGGCGATGAAACCACACCGTTCTCTGTTGCGATAAGCGTTCCGATATCAACGTGGTCACCAACCTTTACCGAAACCGTGGCAGGAGCACCAATATGCATCACTGTTGGAATCGTTACGGTTTTTGGGGTGTTGATTATAACAGGCGACATGCCTGCGGTATTTTTTTTATGCGGCACGTGCGCACCTTTTAAATAATGAAACATTAGTATACCACCCTATTTTAAACATATACATTTGATTATAAATTATTTAGCATATATTGTCAATTTTGATATTACTTTCACAAACTTTACAAATATATTAATACGGTTGAAAAAACAAACTGCTCTGTGCTATACTTATCTAGGTGATTATATGACAGTTGAAATTAAACCCATTGCTTACATATATAATGATTACGTGCACAAATTCGGCGTGCCGCGACAAAGCGGAATTGCAGATACCCTTGTATCAAAAATTATCTTTACACCCGAATACCGCGACGTTAATTCTCTGCGCGGTATGGAAGGGTTTTCGCACCTTTGGCTCATTTGGCACTTTTCCCTCTCAGAAAAGAAGGGCCGCTGGTCGCCCACTGTTCGTCCACCACGCCTTGGCGGTAATAAGCGAATTGGGGTTTTTGCAACGCGTTCGCCCAACAGACCCAACCCACTCGGTCTTTCTGCCGTAAAGCTTATAAAAATTGAAGAAAACTCTTTAGATGGCCCTGTTTTATACGTCACGGGCGCCGACCTCGTAAACGGCACCCCCATTTTTGATATAAAGCCCTATCTTCCCTTTGCCGACAGCATTGAAAATGCAAAGGGCGGTTATACCGATGACACCTCAAAATATTCCGTTAAGGTTGAGTGTTCGGATGAGCTTATCAAAATAATACCGCAGGAAAAGAGGGACACTCTGCTTGAAATTTTAAAAAACGACCCACGTCCTGCATACCAAAACGACCCCGAACGTATATATCGCTTTGACTTTGCCGAATACGACGTTCATTTCTGCGTTAAGGAAGATATTTTAACGGTTATAAATATTTTTTGTAAAAAGCCTTGACTTTAGCGTGCTAATGTGCTAATATGTTACCGCAATAAAGGAGTTGTTTAAAATGAAAAAAATACTTGCATTAATTCTTACATTACTTTTGGTTGCTGCCGCATTTGCCGGCTGTGGCGAAAAGGCAGACGCTTCCGACCTTGAATACATAAAGGAAAAGGGCGTTTTGATTGTCGGCATTACCGATTTTGAGCCGATGGATTTCCAGGTTGACGGTGAATGGACCGGCTTTGATGCTGAGCTTGCAAAGCTCGTCGCTAAGGAGCTTGGTGTTGAGGTTAAGTTCCAGCTTATTGACTGGGGCAAAAAAGAGGGCGAGCTTGCCGGTAAGACTATCGACTGCATCTGGAACGGTCTCACCTGGG
>CALDPI010000295.1 GCA_937912045.1 uncultured Clostridia bacterium | reverse complement strand
AAAAGCCCATCCTTACGGACGAGCTTTCATTTTATTTGGCGGAGAGAAGGGGATTTTTCCGCACCCTACCGTGTGCTATCGCCTCGCTAACGCTCGTTGCCGACGGGCTTTGCAACCATTCACCGAAAGGTTGCAATTTGCCATACGGCAAACCGCCCTTGTTCGAATCCCTGTGTTCGGGAGAAATAAAATAAAAGCCCATCCTTACGGACGAGCTTTCATTTTATTTGGCGGAGAGAAGGGGATTCGAACCCCTGAAGTGGTATTAGCACTTACACGATTTCCAGTCGTGCGCCTTAGACCAGCTCAGCCATCTCTCCAAGTTGCTATACCATTATACATACAGATAAAACAAAAATCAAGAACTATTTTTATATTATTCACTTTTTTATCATACATATAATAAACGGAGGTTGAGATTATGTGGAAAGAAGTAAACGTTAAAGAAATCGAGGGCAACGCCGTCAAGATGATTGCAGATGAGTGGATGCTCATCACAGCAGGCAACCAAAACAAATATAATATGATGACGGCAAGCTGGGGCTTTATAGGCGAAATGTGGTCAAAGGATTCGGTGGTTATTGCGGTGCGCCCACAGCGCTACACAATGGATTTTCTGAAGCAGGAGGACTATTTCACCCTGTCCTTTTACGGCGACAAGCGCGATATTCACGCGGTCTGCGGCAGCAAATCGGGACGCGACGTTGACAAAACCGCACTCACAGGGCTTACCCCCGTATTTTCAGACGGTACCGTCTTTTTCGATGAGGCGCGTCTTGTGCTTGTGTGCAAAAAGCGCTATTGTAACCGCCTCTCGCCGGAGGCATTTACAGATGGCGACTGCAAAGAGCTGTATCCTGCCGATGACCGTCATTTTATGCTCATAGGCGAAATAGTTAAAACTTATGTAAAAGAATAAAAAATGCCTGTCACTGACAGGCGTTTTTTATATATCGAGAGAAGTAACATCATCAAACGTTTCGCGTCTCACAGCGACGTACGATTCGTCGTTTTTGAGCATAACCACAGGCGGACGCGGAATTCGGTTATAGTTGGATGCCATAGAGTAGTGATAAGCACCGGTCGTAAGACAGGCGATAAGGTCGCCGCGGCAGGTGCTTTTTGGCATTTTAACGTCCTCTGCAATAATGTCACCGCTTTCGCAGCAGCGTCCCACAACCGAGCAGCTCATATCGTGTGCTTCTTTGAGCTTAAGCGCGTTAAGCAGGGTGTATTTAGAGCCATAGAGTATGAAGCGCGGGTTGTCAGCCATTCCGCCGTCAACCGAAACGTAGGTTTTATATCCGGGAATATTCTTGACGGTTCCTGTGGTGTAAAGCGTGAGTCCTGCATCGGCAACGATGCTTCTTCCCGGCTCAAAGCAGATTTCGGGCATCGGTATGCCGTAGTGTGCAACACATTTTTTAACGTGCTCGCCCACCTCTAAAATGCTCTGCTCAATATCAATTTCCGGGTCGTCGCTCACGTATCTCACGCCGTAGCCGCCGCCAAGGTCGAGCTTTTCTGCATTAAAGCCGAGTGCGACCGAAACGTCATATAAAAACCGAACCATAACGTCAACCGTTGCGATATAAACAGATGAATCAAAAACCTGCGAGCCAACGTGACAATGAAAGCCGACGAGCTTGAGATTTTCAAGCGACAGCGCGGTTTGGGTTATTTTTAGTGCCTGCCCCGTCTCAATAGCGGAGCCGAACTTCGAATCGACCTTGCCCGTCGCAACCTCTTCATAGGTGTGTGGGTCAATGCCGGGGGTAATGCGCAGAAGCACAGGCTGAACACAGCCTTTTTTCTTTGCAATGCCGTTTATGGCAAAAAGCTCTTCCGCGTTGTCCACAACAAAATATCCAACACCCCTGTCCATCGCATATTCGATGTCGGCGTCGGTCTTGTTGTTAGAATGGAAATAGGCGTTAGAGAGGGGGTAGCTCGCCTTTTCGGCGGTGCGAATCTCACCGCAGGAAACGACGTCAATCCCCATATCTTCCTCGCGCATAATTTCATAAATGCGTTTGAAGGATGCCGCTTTAGAGGCGTAAAGCACGCGTCCCTTATCGCCAAATGCCTGCCTAACCGCGCCCACGTAGGTGCGGCAGCGCTCGCGTATGCGGTCTTCATCCATAAGATAAAGCGGCGTGCCATATTCATTTGCAAGTGCGGCAGTATCCTGCCCTGCAAAAAGCAGATGTCCGTCATCGGATATTGACAGATTGCCGCAAAGCATAAATGGTGTCAAATCGTTCAAAAGAAAAATCCTTTCTTATAGCATAGTAGCGCGGATTTCCTCAGCCGAGAGGGGAGAAAGGTCGGCAGGTGCCACGTCAAAAACCGTCACACAGCCGCGTGTTCCACGCTCGTACATTTTAAATACGGCGCGTGCGTAAGAAACAATAACGCTGGCTGTGAATTCGGGGTTGGAGTCAAGCTTCAGGCTGTATTCAATAACGTGCTTGTGCTCGCCGTCATATCCCGTTTCACCCGTGCGGATAACAAAGCCGCCGTGGGGGAGGGCGCTGTGGTCGCGCTTTAGCTCATCCATAGAGATAAAATGAACTATCGTGTCATAATCTGCAAAGTAGTTGGGCATCGTCTTGATTTCGTTTTCAATGCGCGCCTTATCGGCGTTTTCCTCTGCCACAACAAAGCACTCGCGCAGATGCTTCTGCCTTGCGGTAAACTCGGGGCTTTCGCCGCGCCTTACCGATTGCAGTGCCGATTCAATCGGGATGGTGTACTGACGTGCATCCAAAACACCGTCAATGCGTCTGATAGCGTCGGAATGTCCCTGACTTACGCCCTTGCCCCAGAAGGTGTAGTCCTTGCCGTTTGGCAAAACAGCCGAGGCATAAAGGCGGTTTATCGAGAACATACCGGGGTCCCAGCCTGCAGAAATGAGTGAAAGCTTTCCACCCAACTTTGCGGCAGCGTCAACGTTTTTGAAATGCGTCGGTATTGCCGCGTGTGTGTCAAAGCTGTCCACAACGCAAAAATCCTTAGAAAGCAACGGTGTCATTTCGGGCAGGTCTGTGGCGCTTCCGGCGCAGAGCACCAAAACGTCAATCTCGTCCTTATACTTTAAAATGTCCTTAATGTTATAAACAGGCGTGTCGGTGCGCGGATGGACGGTGGATGGGTCACGCTTGGTGAAGACCGCAAAAAGCTCCATATCCTTTGCGGCGGTAACCGCACATTCAACACCGCGTCCTAAATTACCATAGCCGCAGATAGCTATTTTCATAAAAAATTCCTCTCGTACTAAATTTTGATACCGCAGTTTTTCATAGCGGCAAGCAGCTTTTCTTCGTTGCCCTTTTCCATAGGTGTCAGCGGCAGACGAAGGAAGTTCTCACAGTATCCCATAGCGCTCATGGCCGCCTTAACGGGAATGGGGTTAACCTCGCAGAAGAGGGTGTTTGCAAGGGTGAGATAATCAAGCTGGAGCTTTAAAGCGCCTGCCACGTCACCCTCGAAATATTTGTGGCACATAAGCGAGGTTTCACGCGGTGCAACGTTGGAAAGCACCGAGATAACACCCTTTCCGCCGAGCGACAAAATCGGTACAATCTGGTCGTCGTTGCCGGAATAAATAGTCAGCTCGTCACCGCAGAGCTTTGCAACCTTTGCAATCTGCGAAATGTCGCCGCTTGCCTCCTTAATGGCAACAATGTTGGGATGCTTGGCAAGTGCCGCCGCGGTTTCGGGCAGAATGTTGCAGCCTGTGCGGCTGGGAACGTTGTAAAGAATGCAGGGCTTGGTGCTCACGTCGGCAATGGTGGTGAACGATTTTATAAGTCCGTTCTGTGTCGCCTTGTTGTAATATGGCGTTACAAGCAGAACACCGTCAACACCAACGTCACAGGCATATTTGGTAAGCTGACAGGCATAAGCCACGTCGTTAGAGCCGGTACCGGCAATAACGGGCACGCGCTTTGCAACTCTGTCAACACAGTATTTTATAACGCTCTTGTGCTCCTCGTCGGTGAGGGTAGAGGCCTCACCCGTGGTGCCGGCTACAACAATGGCGTCAATACCCTCTTCAATCTGCCAATCGATAAGACGGCCGAAAGCCTCATAGTCAACACCCTGCTCGTTGGTGGGCGTGATAATTGCGGTTGCCGCACCTGTAAAAATAGTCTTTCTCATATAAAGTTCTCCCTTCACACAAAAAAAGATAGCTGCAAAAAACACAGCTATCTCCACAAATTACGAAAATATATAATTTGTATGGATAGCTCTCCGCATTGCTGCGACAACAACGCGGATATTATCCGAGCTGCCAGCAAGGTGCCTGCCACAGCACCCACTTCGGCATCAGCCCCTTTTCCGCACGGCTTTGGCAGCCTTTTTACAGTACGGTACTTTTGGCGTGATGCGCCTCTATCTTTTACAATGATAGTTTAACATAAATGAAGTATTATGTCAACAACAGATAAAAAATTTTTAAAAGGGCAATTTTCCCTGATATTTAAGCGGTAAATCGGCGTGGAACAGGTGTGACGTGTCAGAAAGACAAAGACAAAGCGGTAGTGTTATGCCGTTTTGATAATTTTTGAAATTGATAACCGATATTCCGCTGTGTGTAACGTCAAAGCTGCCCCACAGAATGTGCGGTGGAATGGAAAGCATATGCGAGAGCCAGCAAATGCTGACCCCCTGGTGACAGAAAACTGCAACCCTTTCATATTTCGGGTTTTCAATGCGGTAGTGGTCGCCCTCGCGCACGTAGCCGAGCTCCGCCAAAAATTCGTCCGATTTTTCTGCGAATTCATAAAACGCAGGGCCTAAGCTCTTGCACTGTGCAAATGCAGGCAGGGTGTGCCAGTCGTCGGTCATATGATAGCTGTCCGCGGTTTTATAGTTGGTTGCCTGCTGGTGAAAAGCCCAGCGAACGTGCTCCACCGTTTTAATGCAGGGGTTTCCGTCTTCGTCTGTGCTCATAACGTCGGTCGGCAACGGCATAGACATTTTATCAAACAGCGCATCCTCGCACAAAAATTCGCGTTCCTCGGGCACTATTCCCAGCGCCTCGCAGGTGGGTGCGGCGGTCTGCTTTGCGCGAAGCATTGGTGACACGAAAATTTTGTCAAAACCAAGCGGCACAAGGCGCGGCACCAGGGCTGCCGCCTGCTTGTGACCAAGCGGTGTCAGACTGTCGGGGTCGTATATCGGGTCACCGTGGCGAATAAGGTATAAAAGCATTAAAATTCACCTCTGTCAACAAGCGCCTTTAATTTTAGCACAGCCGCCTGCGTCTTTGCATCCTTCACGTCGCCCGCTATAATCATATCCACAAAGGTACCAAGCGGAATTTTTTCAACGGCCAAAAATTCGTCTTCGTCGGGGTTGGCCTCTCCAAAGGAAAGTCCCTTTGCGGCATACATGTAAATAACCTCGCCGCAGTAGCCGGGCGACGGATAAAGCTCACCCAAAAATTTATATTCAGCCGCGGTGGCACCCGTCTCCTCCAAAAGCTCGCGCTGTCCGCAGAGGAACGGGTCTTCTGCGCCGTCACGCTTTCCTGCAGGGATTTCCAAAACCACCTCGGAGTACGGATAGCGGTATTGCCTTACGGCAAGCACACAGCCGTCGTCACACAGTGCGGCAACGCAAACACCGCCGCCGTGCTCAACAACCTCGCGCGTGGCAGGCTTTTTGTCGGGGGTCAGAATTTCGTCAACGCGCAGGCTTATAATTCTACCCTTGTATTTATATTCTCTTGAGAGTGTTTTTTCTGTAAAATCCATAATATTTCCCCTTGGTGATTAATATATTTTTAGTAATAGATTTTTAAAAGGTGGCAGAAGTTATGCAAAGCAATATTTTCGGAATAGACTATGAATACAGTGAAGTAAAAAAGCAGATAGACAAAATGCTTGATACATACAGCTTCTTAAAGTGCAAATCAATCGGCAGAAGCTGCGCAGGCAGAGATATTTTTTGTCTGCAAATAGGTGACGCGAGTGAATACGTGCTTTATGCCGCCGCCTTTCACGGAAGCGAGCACATAACAACCAACATCGCCCTCCGCTTTGTAGAGGAGGTTTGTGAGGCACTGCTTATAGGGGGCGAAATAGCGGGCATAGATGCGCGCCGCGCCCTGTACGGCAGAGGAATCCTAATCGTGCCGCTCGTAAATCCCGACGGGTGCGAAATTTCAATAAAGGGCGAGCTCGGCGCAGGGTATATGGCACCGAAAATCAAACGCCTGTGCGGCGGAAATTTTAAAAAATGGAATGCCAATCTGCGTGGCGTAGATTTAAATCACAATTTTGATGCAGGCTGGAGTGAGCTGCACCGTCTTGAACGGGAGGCAGGAATATACGGCCCTGCACCAACACGCTTCGGCGGTTATTCCCCCGAAAGTGAGCCTGAAACGAGAGCCCTCACAGAGCTTTGCCGCAGGGTGTCTATACGCCACGTCTTAGCTCTGCACACACAAGGCGAGGTAATCTACTGGACGTATGAGGACCGCCAGCCTGACCGCAGCGCAAAAATGGCACAAATCCTCGCGGCAGAAAGCGGCTATGCGCTTGAGGTGCCCACAGGTCTTTCGGTGGGCGGTGGCTTTAAGGATTGGTTCATAACCGAGTATAAAAGACCCGGCTTTACGCTGGAAATCGGAAAAGGGGAGAATCCACTGCCTGCAAACACTCTGCCACAGCTATATGCCCGTGTGAAAGATGCGCTTGTGCTTGCATCAATTATGTAGTTAAAAACCGTTTCTGTTTTCAGAAACGGTTTTTTGCAAATTATTCTTTAAGTGCACGCTCAAGCCATACAGCGCCGAGGTCCATTGCCTCGAAAAAGCCCTGCTTTTCACTTTTTTTCTTAACACGGTCCTTTTCTGCAAGCTCGGTATCGCTCAGCATAAGTGTTATGGCCATCTTGTCGGGAACGGTCTGTCCGTTTTCCTCGGTTTCTGAGAGCACGTCAAACTTAATAACGTACTTTTCCGACATATCACCGTAATAAATTTCCTTGCCCTTTCTTACAAGCGGCTTACCCTTATATGTTAAAAAGTCCATTTTTATACCTCCGATAGTTTATGAGGATATTTTACCACAACAAATTCTCTTTGTAAAGCGTGTGAGTTGAAAAAAAGTTAAATATATGCTAAACTTAAAGCAAAGGCGGTGTTAGAATGAAAAAGATTTTAAGTATTATTTTCGCTGTAATTATGACAGTGTCAACGCTCACCGTGTCGGCAGAGCCCCTGCCCGACGCGCTTTCGGACGGCAAGCTCTCAACCCGAAAAACCGTCAAAACCCTTACGGTGCAGAGCGATACGCCTATCGACTACATATATATAATATTCTGGGACAAGTTCGTGCCGTATATGGTTAAAGGAGAAGACGATATTGAACCGTTTAGCATACCCCATCTTCATCACCTTGCAACCTTAACACAGATGGAGGGCGAGTGCAAGACTCTAACCATAGAATTCACAGAAAACGCCACCGTCTGCGACGTTTATACATATAGTGGAGAATTGCCCGATACAGTGCAAAAATGGGAATCGGGCGCGCAAAAGACCGATTTGCTGCTTTTCACCACCCATGCCGATGACGAGCAGCTGTTTTTTGCAGGAATTTTACCGTATTATGCCAAGGAAAAGGGTTACAGAGTGCGCGTGGCGTACTTTGTAAACCATAACAATAATATAAAAAGAAACCACGAATTGCTTAATGGCTTGTGGGAGGTCGGCATCACGCTTTACCCGATAATCGGCGTCTATCCCGATGCATATTCGGAATCCTATGACGGAGCGCTCCGAAATCTCAAATCGGCAGGCTACACAGAGGAGGACGTGCTTAAAAGCCAGATAAAGCTTTTAAGACTATATAAACCGCAGGTTGTCGTCGGTCACGACCTTAAGGGCGAATACGGCCACGGCCAGCATATGCTAAACGCAGGCACGCTCATAAAAGCGGTCGAGCTCGCGGCATCAACAGAGCCCTACCCCGAGGAGAATCTTACCGTTTGGGATACGCCAAAGCTTTATCTGCATCTCTATGACCAGAACAAAGTAAAGCTCGACTTTCTGGACACACCACTTGAATCACTGGGTGGGTTAACACCATTTCAGGTTACCCAAAAAGGCTTTAAGCACCACGAATCACAGCAGTATACCTGGTTCCGCAAATGGCTGAACGGTAAAAACGGCGAAATCAAAAATGCCTCGCAAATCACAACCTATTCTCCGCTCGAATACGGACTTTATCGCACAACAGTCGGTGCGGATATAGAAAAAACAGGCTTTTTCGAAAACATTGTGCCGTATGACGAGCAAGAGCGCATAGAAAAGGAAAAAGAGGAAAAACGCAAAGAGGAGGAAAGAAAAAAAGCCGAGGAGCAAAAGGCGGCCGAAAAGGAAAAAGAGAAAAAGGATAACAAAACGCTCATCACGCTGCTGCTTTCCGCCTGCGCATTAATCATAGTATTTACCATAATTTTCAATATAATAATAAGAAAGAGATACCGTTAATCCGGTATCTCTTTCTTCTCTTTTTGCTTTATTTCTTTAAGCATTTCTACGGACGATTGCTCTTTGGCATCGGCAAGGCAGCGCAAAAAGATACCGTCTGATGTGGGTGTTATTACAACCTGTGTACCATTTAGCATATCATATGCTCTTCGCATTTCTATAGGTAAACAGATTCTACCAAGGCTATCAACAGGTCTAATATACATAAAATCTCTTTTCATAATATCCCCCATAAAACAAA
>CALDPI010000294.1 GCA_937912045.1 uncultured Clostridia bacterium | reverse complement strand
GGCGGAACCTGGGTTTGGCACTGCTCCGTGGCATAAGGGCACCGGGGAGCAAACAGGCAGCCCTTTGGCAGATTACCAGCATAGGGCTGGAATCCCTCGATGGGCTGGAAGCCGTTCTGGGGCAGCGCTCTCCATAAGGCTTTGCTGGATGCCGTCTTTGATAAGCTCAAGATTGACAGGAATGCTGGGCGGATAAACCGAGAGCGAGAAATATCCGTTTCCGACGGATTTGCCCTCTAAAATTGCGGCAGCCTCTGCGATGTTATCGTACATACCGCCTGCGCAACCTGCAATTATTCCCTGGTCAACATATATTTTTCCGTTTTGCAGCTTGTCCACAAGGCTAAGCGTTACCTTGCCGCCAAACTGCTCTTCTGCGCGTTTTTCGGTTTCGCGCAGGATGTCTGCGGCGTTTTCGCTGAGTTCTTTAATTGTATAAGCTTCTGACGGGTGGAACGGAAGTGCCGCCATACACTCGACCTTTGACAAGTCAATCTCTATCATACTGTCATAATATGCACCATCGTCGGCCGAGATTTGCTTATAATCTGCCTGTCTGCCGTGGGCCTTAAGATATTCCTCAACCTTTTCATCGGTTGTCCATACCGACGAGAGACAGGTGGTTTCGGTGGTCATAACGTCGATGCCGATGCGGTAATCCATTGGGAGTTTTTTAACACCCGGGCCTGCAAACTCGAGCACCTTGTTTTTAACAAAGCCATTTTTATAGGTTGCACCGCAAAGGGCGATTGCAACGTCGTGCGGACCGACACCGCGCTTAAGCTCACCCGTCAGGTACACAAGCACAACCTCGGGCGACGGAACGTCGTATGTATTTGAGAGCAGCTGTTTAACAATTTCGGGTCCGCCCTCACCCACGCCCATCGTACCGATGGCGCCGTAGCGGGTATGGCTGTCGGAGCCTAAAATCATTCTGCCGCAGCCTGCCATCATCTCACGCGCGTACTGGTGGATGACCGCCTGGTTGGCAGGAACGTATATTCCGCCGTATTTCTTTGCAGCCGACAGACCGAAGACGTGGTCGTCCTCGTTTATTGTGCCGCCTACAGCACAAAGGCTGTTATGGCAGTTTGTGAGCACATATGGAACAGGAAACTCCGTAAGTCCGCTTCCACGTGCGGTTTGTATTATTCCAACGTAGGTTATATCATGCGAGATAAGACTGTCGAACTTTATGCGCATCATATTTTCATCCGAGGATGAATTGTGTGCGTTCATAATCTTATATGCCATTGTTTTATTTCGACGCTGTCTTTTATAGGCAAGGTCGCCCGACGGTACGGGTGTGCCGTTTTGCCACAAAAAGCCGCCTGTGTGCAGTTTAATCATATGTATCACTCTTTTTCAAAAAATATACCGCAATTATAACATATTTTCATTCGAATAGAAAGTTTTTTTATAAAATTTTAACGGATTTATTTAAAATATATAGTCACACTTGCGTTTTTGCGCGGAAAAGTGTATAATAACAATAATTTTTTTAGCAAGGGGTGTATTCTTTGAACCCGTTTGACAACAATCAAGACAAAAGCAAAATACTTTCCTCATTTAACGGTGACATAACCTCGACCTACACCGTTAAGCAGGGCGCTGACACGAAAAAGGGTCTTCGTAATGCTGACGGCACAGGTGTACTTATCGGCACCACCGCTATTGGAAGTGTTCAGGGCTATACCATTGACGACGGTGAACGTGTTCCTGCAGAGGGTCAGCTTTACTACCGCGGTATCAACGTGCTTGATATCATAAAAGCACACAGAGAGTCCAACACCTTCGGTTATGAGGAGGTTGCTTATCTTCTGCTGTTTGGGGAGCTGCCGAATAAACAGGATTTTGAGCATTTTAAAGAGGTTATTGCGGCTGCGCGTTCTATGCCTATTGGCTTTAATGAGGACGTTCTTTTGCGCGCGCCCTCTAAAAATATTATGAACCAATTATCGCGCGGTGTCGAGGCGCTTTATTCCTTCGACCCCGATGCTGACGACACTTCGGCCGAAAATATGATGCGCCAGTCGGTTGATTTGGTTGCACGTTTTCCGCTTATTGTTGCGAACGCATATGCTGTTATGCGCCACCACTATATGAACAAGTCGCTCTATCTGCACAACCCCAAGCCCGAACTTTCGCTTTCGGAAAACTTTTTGCGCATGGTGCGTCCTGACAAGAGCTACACCGACGAGGAGGCAAAGCTGCTTGATATTATGCTCATGCTCCACGCAGAGCACGGCGGCGGTAACAACTC
>CALDPI010000293.1 GCA_937912045.1 uncultured Clostridia bacterium | reverse complement strand
CACTTCTTCTACTTCGACGTTCCCAACACGGCAGAAACGAAGCTTTTGGCCGTTGCCGGTGACTGCAAGGACGAGAGCGTTATTCGCAAGGTTGACACCTTTAACGAGAGCTACCGTCTGCGCGAGAAGGGCGCTATACTCAACTGGTTTGACATTGACGCTCCAGAGGGATATCTCTCGCTTAATGACAAGATGAGCGACGTCATAGCCACCGTTCAGGGCAAGATGATATTTATGGGTCTTGTCGGAAAACTGATGGGCGGCAAGGGCAAAAAGGACGGAAAGGTAGAGGCCATGGGCTTCGAGGTTGGTCCTGAAATGATGAGCATGATGGGCGGCTTTACCGTGCTTCGTCTGTTCACACTTATGGGCGGAATGATGGACGTTAAGTTCACAAAGGAAGAGTTGCTCGACCTTAACAAGAAGCTTAACAAAATCAAGAGACCTAAGAAGAAATAATATTTAAAAGCACCTCGAAAGAGGTGCTTTTTTATTGAAAAAAACAAAACAATGAAGTATAATGAAATTAACAAGGGGGTATTATTATGAAAAAAATAAGCAAAATTGTATGGGGCGCTTTACTGATTGCCTGCGGTGTGCTTTTCGCGCTTAACGCATTCGGCGTTACTGACGTGAACATTTTCTTTGACGGCTGGTGGACACTTCTCATCATTATCCCCTGCTTGATTGGCATTTTTACAGAGCACGACAAGCTGGGTAATATTTTCGGTTTTATAATCGGCGTTTTGCTGCTGTTGGCAACACGGGACGTTTTCAGCTTTTCAACGCTTTGGAAGATTGTAATTCCGGTTATTATTATACGCGTTGGGATAAGGCTTATTGTAGGTGCTTCCGATAAGGAAAAGTCAGTACCGACAATAAATAAGAGCACCGCAAAGCGCACAACTGCAGTTTTTTCAGGCTCCGAAATCAGTTTTTCGGGCGAGGTTTTTGAGGGTGCCAATCTTTCCGCGGTGTTTGGCGGAATTGAATGTGACCTGCGCGGTGCCATTATTGAAAAGGACTGTGTTATTAATGCTGCCGCGGTGTTCGGCGGAGTTGACATCACCGTGCCTGACTACGTTAATATCAAGGTGAACAGTAATTCTATCTTCGGTGGTGTTTCCGACCTCAAGCACACTCCGCACATAGAGGGTGCACCCACGCTTTACATAAATGCCGGCTGCGCGTTTGGCGGTGTTGATATAATATGACCGACTTTTTAGAGCTTGCAAAACAAAGACAATCCTGCAGAAGCTATGACACTTTTCGCGCGGTTGAAAAGGAAAAGCTTGACGCTATACTTGCGGCGGCACAGCTGAGTCCATCGGCCTGTAACGGACAGCCCTATCACATTACGGTGTGCGAGGGCGACGCAGCAGCAGAGGTTG
>CALDPI010000292.1 GCA_937912045.1 uncultured Clostridia bacterium | reverse complement strand
CACCAGAGGACCTACTTACCTACGTTGTTATCGGCTCTGACGTTAAAAAACGTGCCGATTTTTCCTGCTCGGACGAGGCACTTAACAGACTTTACGATATGACCTGCCGCTCCGACAGGAGTAACCTGACCTATATTCCAACCGACTGTCCGCACCGCGAAAAGAACGGCTGGACAGCCGATATATCCCTCTCGTCAGAGCATATTATGCTTTCGTTCACCGCTGAGAAAACCCTTTCCGAGTGGCTTTGCAACCTCCGTGCAGCTCAGCGTGATGGCGCGTTTCCGGGAATCGTTCCCACGTCGGGATGGGGCTTTGAGTGGGGCAACGGACCCGCTTGGGATTCGGCTTCTGTGTATCTGCCGTACTACGTTTATAAGTATAGCGGCGATACCAAGGTTATAACCGATAATCTCCCTGCAATTTCGCGCTATTTTGATTACATTGCAGGCAGACGCGACGGTCGCGGACTTATCGAGGTCGGCCTGATTGACTGGGCACAGCCTTTTTATAAGTGCAACGAAACCCTTTCACCGCTCGTCTTCACAGATAGCGCCGTTGTGTACGATATGTGCAGAAAAACCGCACATCTGGCAGAAATCGTCGGCGATACCGCCACAAAAGCGCAGGCGGAAAAGCTGGCATCGGAACTGAAGACGGCAATAAGAGAGCATCTTATCGACCTTGAAAATATGATCGTAGTAGGTGAATGTCAGACGTCACAGGCATTGGCACTTGAGTTTGGACTTTTCGAGGAAGACGAATGTGAGATTGCCGCAAAACGCCTCGCAGAAATTGTAGAAAAATATGACAATCATATCGTTTGCGGCGTAATCGGCGCAAGGTTTTTGTTCCACGCGCTTACGCGCTTCGGATATACCGATTTGGCGCTATCCGTCGTGTATGCAGTGGGTAAACCGTGGCGATACAACGCTGTCTGAGGGCTTCGCAAGGGAAGGCGAGGGCGAGCGCGGCTGCAGAGATTCGCGAAATCATCACTTCTGGGGCGACATCAGCAGCTACTTCATTCAGCGTCTTGCAGGACTTCGCCCAAACCCGAATTGTATAAACGTAAACGAGTATCTTATTGCACCGAATTTTGCAACAGTGCTTTCGTATGCGACCGCGTGCTATAAGGATGTAAAAACGTCGTGGAATAGGGAAGAGGATAAAATTATTCTCACCGTCACCGCACCAAAAACCGCATTTGGTAAAATAAAATTACCGCAGGGCTACTGCTTTGAAAACGGCAAAACCGAACAGCCACTTCAAAGCGGTGAATATACAGTGATAAGAAAATAACCATAAAAAACAAACCGCACAGAGAAAATCTGTGCGGTTTTTCTTTTTTCTCAAATTGAGGAAAATTGAACTTTTAGTGAGGAATTTCTAAATGTTTTAAGCATTATCATCATATTTTTATGTTTTAAATTATAGTAAAATCATTGTATACCACAATTACACAAGGGGAGCGAACGCATGAATAAAAAGGGACCCATCACAGGCACGTTTATTGACGAAATTACATATGACATTCCATCTTCCAACTGGTCTGAGGAGCAGTGGAAAAAGGACCTCGACAATATGCAGGAAATCGGCATTGATACACTCATATTCATAAGGGGTGGATTTTGCGGAAAAACTATTTTTCCGTCAAAGGTAATGGGCACCGAGGGAACAGACGATTTCGCAGGTTTAATCTTTGAAGAAGCCAGCAAACGCAAAATGGACGTTTTCTTCGGACTTTACACTTCAAACCTCACCTGGAATGAGGGCGACGTCGGAACCGAAATTTTCAAGAATAAGTACTTTATTGACGAGGTTTGGAGCCGCTACGGCGATTTCCCCGCCTTTAAGGGCTGGTATCTGCCGCAGGAGGTTGACTGTGAGCGCCTTGGATTTAGTGAAATTTTGCGCGGTCTTTCGGCACTCTGCAAGGATAAAACACCCGATAAGCAGGTGCTTATAAGCCCGTTTTTCAAAAACAACGTCGAGTATAAGGACGGCAAATCTCCGCGTGAAAACGTTGAGGAATGGAACAGAATTTTTGCCCACGGCGGCAAGGATATCGACATCTGCGCATTCCAGGACGGCACCGCACCTCTCGGCCTTATGGACGACTATTTCGGTCTGATGGCAGACCTGTGCAAGCAGTATGATATCGCACATTGGGTAAACGTTGAGTTGTTTGAGCGCGACGTACGCCAAATGTACTATCCCATTCCGTTCTCACAGCTCAAGCCCAAGATTGAGCATCACAAAAACTATGCCGATAAGATGATTAGCTTTGAGTTCTCGCATTTCTTAAGCCCGCAGTCGATTTATCCGTCTGCACGCAATCTCAACGCCCTTTATAAAGACTATTATCTGAAATAAAGCGATAAAAAATCTTCTTGAAAGGAGTCTCGGTAAGTCTATGACATATCCCACCGGAGCGGAAATTTTTGTAGCACCTGACGGTAACAACGAAAAAGCGTGGAACGATGGCTTTTTTGTAGACCACCGAACCATTTGCGAGGAAAAATTATATACGGATATATACCATTGCCATACGTATCTGGAGCTTGAGCTGGTCACAGACGGCTATGGAATTCACCACCTTAACAATCAGCGAATCGACGCAAAGCGCGGATATATCGCAATCCTTAAAAAGAGCGATTTCCACACGTATCACCTGAAAGAAAACGGCAATCTGACGCTTTATTGCGTCGCCTGCAAGGAAAATAACGTATCCTCGGTGATATTAGGACAGCTGCTCAAGCGTCGCGGCAACACCGATTGTTTTTTGAGTGAAAAGGAGTATGAGAATCTTACAGCCTGCTTTGAAATAATGCTCGAGGCGTATAAAACCAATGACCCAAATATGAGCATTCTGTCAAAATCCTGCCTTAATATAATAATTTCGACGGTTTTGCGCAATCTGCCTGCAGTTGACGTCAGCGACGATATAAACAACTATCTCAAGGAGGCGATTGTTTATATCGAGCAGCATTATTCAGACGTCGACCTGTCACTGAGTCAGGTGGCAAGCGCGGTTGGAATCGGCCAAAATTATCTTGGCCAGATATTCAGTAAGGAACTACACACAACCTACACCGATTATTTAAGGAATAAGCGGCTTTCACGTGCGATTGAGCTGCTCAAGCAAAAGCGTATTTCAAATGACAAAATAGCGCAGCTGTGCGGATTCAGCTCGGGCGCATATTTCATTTCCGTTTTCAAAAAACAGTACGGAATGACTCCGAAAAAATACATCGAAGGCTACAAAAAATTCTAATAAAAGACCGACCTTGAACAAAGGTCGGTTTTTTGTTACTGTCACTTAAAATTAAGCTCCCGATTTTTTCAAAACAAAATGCCCAGACAGTGTGGCATTTTATAACTTTTTTACCATTTTCCACCGAAAAAACGGGTAATTATATATATGTATTACACAATAAAAGTGCAATTATTGTGGAATTTTAATATGTTTTGAGGATATTACTTATATTAATATATAAGGCCGCGTGATAAAATTATTGTGTAAAAATATAAAAACATAATATTGTGGCATCGTGTTTTTATGTATTTTTTCAAAATTTTTTTAGTAAACGCAAGGAGGAAAAAGAAAAATGAAAAACAGCAAATTTCTAAAACTCATCTCCCTCGCACTGACGGTGGCACTGCTCACAGCACTTGCAGTCCCCACACTCACCACCTCGGCAGCGGACACAACGCCCGAGTATGTGACAAGCATCACCATCGACTTTGAGGATGGTGAAAGACATGCAACCTTTGGAAGACATGACGCTGATTCCGGTGTCAACGGTAGTGGTTGCCTTGATGTCTACAAACGAGGCACCAACAGTCTGGTGTTTAATGAGGCATATCTGAAATCCGGTAATACGTATGTCGTTATGTTCAATTATTTTGCTTATGAAATGAACACGGACCTTGTTTGGTTTAACACGCTTTATGGTAACGCTGATGGTTCAACCATTAGTTATACGAACAAAACTGTTAGTAAGTCTTCTGTTTCAACAGAGTGGGGAAAATATTACGTAATGATTACCGCGCCCGTTGATTCCTATTTCGGTTTTGTAACTGATGACGGTGTTTACATAGATAATTTGACCATAATCGATATTACGAATAATAATGGTAATAGCGTTTATGTTGACGGCGACGGTGTTCTTAACGGCATTGCAAATGAAAGCTTGATAATCCCCGGTTCTTCAAATTCGACCGTAATTGTAGGAAATGAGTTTAATGCTGAGGAGAATACTACTGTTACTACTTTCAAATTAACAAGCACTAGCGATGATAAAGCCGTTAGAGTTCCGTTCTCATTTAAGAAGGATAAGACATACAAAATAAATTTCCGCTACTACGGTTATGGCGCCGGTTCTTCTAATCAATGGGATAACTGGTGGAGAGTAACGTTTGCTCCTGAAGACGGCAGCGCACGCATAGCACACTCAGTGTCTATGAACGGTGTACCAGCTTGGAAGACGTTTAATTCTACTTGGACAGCAACTAAAGACTGCAACTATATGTACTTTGATACCACGCGCACTGCGGGTATTGATGCAAAAATTCACAGTTTATCCATTGTTGAACTTTCAACCGAAAACACTGCCACAAAACAAACCTATACTTTTGATACACACGATTTCTCCAGTTACACTGTAGGAAACCACAAATCAATCGCTTCGTTTAAAAAAGACGATGGATTTACACAGGCTCTTGCTCTTGATTGTTCTCAGGCCAACAAAACTGATAGCGCTGCTGATGCGGCTGAGGCTTGTGTGCTTCTTGATTATCCCTTGACGGCAGGCAAGATTTATAAGCTTTCCTACGACTATATGGGAAAAGGTAACATTGCTACGACACTTGTAACAGGCGGATGGGGTGTTGAACAGTATAAGGCAGAAGTAATAGGCGGAACGGCAACAGCACTCGCATTTAATACTGACGTATGGAAGCACCGTGAAGCTGTGTTCTGCGCAGAATACGCTTCCACCCATATGTTTATCCGCGGAACAGAGGGCACAATGCTTTATATGGATAATGTTACTATCGAAGAGTATTCGTATAATGACAAAGTTTCGCTCGATTTTGAAGGCAAAAATGCCGAATATAATGACTATGCAGGCTATAACAATTATAGCGTCGTTGCTGACCCCGCAGACGATACAAACAAGGTTCTCAAGAGCAATGCTGCAAGCTATCACGCATTTTATCTTCCTACAATGCGCTTACAGAAGGACCATGTTTACTATGTAACGTTTGATTATTATGTTCCTCAGGTTCCTGATGGAGCAGACAAAACACCTGCTGACTACTATGCTTTCGCATACGACACGAGAATTCCGCAGGGTAATAACAGTTCTAATACACCAATAACAAGAAAATGGGTTAATCCGGTATCGGCAGAAACCTGGCTGACGTTTAAGTACACCATTAAAGCGACAGAGGAACACCACAATGGTATTATTGCATTGTTCTGTCAGCGTGAAACATATTTTGATAACATAAAGGTCGTAGACATAACAGACGTCCTTAATACCGATGCTCCCAGTCTGGATTACAGCAGTGAAGATTCCTTCTTTATCGAGTCCTCCGAATGCACAACGGTTACAAAAGAGGCCGACGCAGAAAAGGGCGCAGTTACAAAGATTTCGTTTGGCTTAGGCTGCAGTACTACAAACGGTAGAGTATCTGTTCCCTTCTTTATGGAAGCCGACACATGCTATGTTGTAAGCGTAACCTATAAATCAAACAAGTGGGTAGCTTTTGACTGGAATCATAAAAATGAAAGAGGCACTAACGGACTTAACGAAACAGGCGAAAAATGGGTTACAGAAACACGCTACGTAACAGGTGCCGGAAGTGATATGATTTTCTTCTATTCCGATGCCGGCACAGAATTAAGCATCGCCAATATCACCTTCAAAGAGGCCACAAAAGCCGGCGGTATCAACGGTGACGCTGTAATCGACTCAACCGACTATATGCTTTTGAGAAACCGCATCTTCGCTGCAGCTCGTGACGACTCCAAGCAGTTCGAGGTATATGCTGACCAGAACAGCGATGGCGCTGTTGACATTCTGGATATGGTTTTCCTCAAAAACAGCGAACCGGTAGCCTAAGTTTTCCAAAATTGCATATGTTTGGTGTGCAAGTTTGTTATCTTTTTGTGAGTTTATTGAATTGAAATTTTTGTTATGTTAGCATTAACGTGTGGCATTACATTGATTTCTATAAAGAACGGGCGAACACCTGGATAAATTGCTTGGATTGTTCGCTCCGTTCTGAATTTAACGAGGTAAAGATATGAAAAAAAGTATAAAATTACTCTCACTCATAATGGCAGTTTTGATGCTTGTAGGCGTTACAGGTTGCAGCAAGCTGACAGGCGAGTGGGTAAGCGAACGCGACTATTATTATTATGACGAGAACGGCAACTGGGTTGCCCTCGAGGATGAGGATGTTATCGCACAGCTCGGCAAAGAGGGTAACTCCGCAACCAATAAAGATAAGGATAAAGATAAGAACAAGGTGGACTCTTCAAAGCTTCAGGTCATCACCGACTATATGGGTAACGACGGCTGGGATTTGACCTTTGCACACGAAAATATGGTTATTGAATCTCTACATGCCGACGTTCTCCTTGACGACTACCGTATGCGCCGTGACGCGATGAAAGAAGGCTCGGTTACATACAAGCTTGACGGCGTTGCGGAAATTCTTTTGCACTATAGCTTCGGCGTTGGCGACAGATTTGCATCTGAGCCTGTTGTAACCGTTTCAAAAGACGGCGAAAACTGGGAAGTTGTTAAACCGAAGAGTACAACTTACGAGCAGTTTAACGGCGACAGCTGGGTTAAGTACGTATCTTACTACGGCGGAATCGATACCGCAAACCAGTACGTAAAGGTTACGCTTAGCAACACTGCAAAGGACCTTTTCAATCCCAACCTGAACTTCATTCAGATTAACGGCATCACAGATAAGCTTTTGGGCGAGCTCGGCGGCTACGCAGAGGGAATCTCCAAAGCACAGACTATTTATATCGACAGCAAAGCCGGTAACGACAAGAACGACGGTACAAGCGAGGATAAGCCGCTTAAAACCCTTTATGCCGCATCACAGAAATCCTATGCTCCCGGCAGCAAGATTCTCTTAAAGGCAGGCCAGTCCTTCTCCGGCTCGCTGAATGTTGTAGGTACAGGCACGGAAAAAGCTCCGATAACCGTTACCTCATACGGCAAGGGCGAAAAGCCCGTCATCAATGCGCGTGGCGGTGCCGCACTCACTGCAGGCGGCGAGTATATCACCATCACAGGCCTTAAGTTTACAAACAAAACAGGTAAACAGGGCATCAACGTTACAACAAGCAAGCCCGGTGCAACAAAGGGCATCAAAATCACCAAGTGTGAGTTTGAAGACATTAATGTAAACTTCACAAATACACAGCACGCTGCCTGCGGTATTTACATCAAGGCAGCTGGTAAAGAGCCCTCCTGGTTCGACGGTGTAACTGTTGAGGACAACAAGTTCGAGCACGTTGCACGTTGCGGCGTTGTCTTCACGTCTGACTGGTGCTCACGCTCCACAAAACAGGAATGGGGACACAAGAACGACGTATCAAAGGGCGAATTCTTCGGCAGCAAGAACGTTGCCATCCGCAGCAACACCTTTAACAAAATAGGCGGTGACGTTATCTTTGTTACAGGTCTTGAGGGCGGCGTTGTTGAAAAGAACTTAGTTTCCAACACAGCTCTCTTCAGAGACGTTGGTGAAATTCACTGGGTTGCCATCTGGGCACACAGCTGTGTGGGCACAGTGTTCCAGTATAACGAGGTTTACGGAAACCGCGGCACAAACTCGGGTTACGACCTGCAGGCATTCGACGCCGATATCGCCAACCGCGACCTCGTATTCCAGTACAACTACAGCCACGATAACGACGGTGGATTTATGCTCTTCTGCTCTAATGATGCAACAACCAAGGGCGAAGAGGGAATTGCCACAACAGGCACAATCGTACGCTACAACCTCTCGGTAAACGACGGCTGCGGTAAAGACCTTGCAGTATTTGACGTTACCTCCAGCTGCTACGATTCACAAATTTACAACAACACAATTTACTGCGGTGTTCCAACCCGTCTTGTATGTTTCGCAAACTATGACGGCGGTCCTGACGATTCAAGAAACACCGTATTCAGAAACAACATTTTCTATGCACCCAGCGGAACGGCAATTACATATAAAATTAACCGTCTTAAGAGTGCAACGTTTGAAAACAATATTTTCTTTAATATTGAGCCGCCTGTAAGCCCCATGATTAAGGTTTCCGGCGTACTCAAGGATGACCCGCAGTTTGTACAGGGCGGCGCAATCGGCAACGGCATTGAAGCAATGGCTAAGAAGTATGCGCTTAAATCCGGCTCAAAGGGACTCACCTCCGGTATTGACGGATGAGGTGTTCTTTGTATCTAAATTAAATTGCAATAGTACTACTCGACGCCCAAATAAGCACCTCAAAAATATACCTTGACTTATAGATATCTTTATGTTATACTTAATGTGTATAATTATTTATTTATAAGAGGTAAATTTATGAAGAAACTTTCTTTACAAAAAAGAATATTGTCGTTTGTGCTCGTAGGCGCACTGTTGGCAAGTCTGTTTTGTGGAAATATGGTTGCCTCCGCCGCAACCGAAACCGACACTAAAACGGTTTCGTTTAATGTTCTTGACGGCGATACAGCAGGCACTTTAAGCAATACCTATGCGAAAAACCCCATAGGCAATGCTGTTGGATACGCCTTTAACGGAGGCAGTTATTTCCCATACAAGTCCGATGCCACAATGGTTTGGAACTACCAGGGCATTTCTGCGTTCTATATTAATGCTCTCGGTGCAGCCTCCTACACGTCGGACACATATAATTCTTTTTATAAGTTTTCGGCATCACCCGACGGTGTAACCTATACACCACTTACCATAACGACAGAGCAGGTAGATGCTTTTAATTCCGGTGGCAATCTTAATATAAAGGTGACCGTACAAAACATTCCAAGCGGCACAAACTATATTAAGTTGACGTCTGACGTTCCAGGAACATGGAATAAAGGTGTTGTTATCGGTGCAACCATTACGTATCACCCCAACCTGATGCCCGAGTTTACGGCATTACATAAAAACATTAAGGGTGAGTACGCAACCCCGTTTGAAGACGGTGCAACCGTTACAAGAGATACACTTATAAAAGTGGCAGGCCTTGGCGCCCAGGGCGCCGTAACCATTAAAAAGAACGGCGTTGCAGCCACAGCGACAGATTACTATAAAACAGAGCTCGGCGGTTATCTTTTCGCAGAGGATGGCGCTTATGAAATCACCGCCACAAACTCCAACCTTCCGGCAGGCAAAACCCTTAAGTTTACACTTGCAAAGGAAGAGCTTGGAACGATTGTATATAACAATACAACCTATAACTATTTTGAAAACAAGCAAAGCGGTAAGTCTGAATCGGCAGGTTATACAAACCTTACTCTCAACAGCTCTATCGCAGGCGACGGCAAAGCATCGTTTTATCCATCTAACGATGGCGCTTATGTTAAGTGGAACGTACAAAACCTTTCTGGCTTTGCCATTGAAACGATAAGCACAGGCGCAAGCTTTGACTTTGCAAACGCTTATATTTTCAGTGTGTCAAAAGACGGTGTTGAGTGGTCACCCATCACTTATGACATCGCG
>CALDPI010000291.1 GCA_937912045.1 uncultured Clostridia bacterium | reverse complement strand
CGCACCCTTAAGGCTATGTAATACCTTGGCAATTTCACACCACTCCGTAAGCTCGCCGTGCGCCTGTGCATCGTCATAAAGACAACCGATGATAACGTCCTTTACCGGTCTGCCGAGTCTTATGGCAACGCCCGTAAACTCGGGCACGGAGCAGATGTTATCATTCTCAAGCTGCATAAAGGTTGAGGCCACGCTGTAATCAAGGCCCATTCGCGGCTGCAGTGCGAGAAGAATAATTGGTGCGGTTGTGTTTGTCACAATAGGCGCAAATACCGAAGATGTTGCGTAGGTAATCATATTGCAGATGATAAGGTCTATATTATCTGCTGCGATTTTGTCTGCGGTCATAAACGCCGCCTTGTTGCTGCCCACAATGCCGTAATCAAACACCTCGACATCATTTGAGGCAACAAGGTCTGCGGTTTCCTTGTGGTAGCCCGAGAGTGATTCATACAGTCCCTCGAACTGTTCAAAGTACACCTCGTGTACTACCGAGAAAAATGCCACACGGGCGGTACGTTTTTCCTTGCGTTCTATCATTATGAAAACTCCTTACTCATATTTTACCTTGATTTTAACTCAGACGTGGTATATAATCAATTCAAAAAACAAAGGCTTATTAGCACAAAATAAAGATGGTGATTTAATGCTCTTTAGCGATATTAAGCCGTTTGCGCGGTATGTCAGACTGCTTGAAGTAAACAAAAACACACATTATCCCGAATTTTTTCCGCTGGACGCGCGCCTCTTTTACACGATGGAGGGGTGCGGAAAAATTATCGTAGGCGGGAGAGAAATTTCGCTTCCTGTGGGCAGCATACTTTATATAAACGCGGGCTGCCGCTATCAGATACTGTCGGAAAACGTGGTTTTTTTGGCGGTTAATTTTGATTTCACAGGGGCGCACGCAGGCTCCGATACCATCTTTCCGCCCATAAACACGCGGCTTTTGGAAAAGGACACAGTCCCTGTTGAGTGCATACACTTTTCTGACGTGCCGTGTTTTGACTCTTTTTGCTTTTTTGAGGATTTTCACAGCCTGCAGGTCGAGCTTTTGCGACTTGAGAAGGAATATTCTCGCCGTCTTCCCTTTCACAAGCAGCAAAGCTCTTATATTTTAGCATCGGTTCTTACCGCTATGGCGCGAAAGAGCGAAACGAGATATTCCAAAGAGGACAGATTCAACATTGAAAGAATTATTAAATACATACACGCCAATTTGCAAAATGAACTAAGCAACCAAGCGTTAAGCCGTGTTTTCCATTTTCATCCCAATTATATAAGCGCCGAATTCAAACGATACACGGGACAAAGTTTGCATCAATATGTGCTTAACGCGCGGATTTTAAAGGCAACCGCTTTAATGGAATCGGGGACTGACAGTATTGAGGAAATTGCCAAAAGCTGTGGATTTTCCGACGCAAACTATTTTTCGCGATATTTCAAAAAGAATGTTGGTGTGTCACCCTCTAACTATATTCACTCGTGTTTGAAATAAAAAACAAGGTGCGTTCCGTCCGCACCTTGTTTTTTATAAGCAGTATGCCACAGCGGCATTCAATTTAGCCGATTGCACAAGAGATGAAATATATGCGAATTCTTCCTTTGAGTGAATTCTGCCGCCCAACACGCCGACATCATCGACGCAGGGCACGCCCAGTTGGGTTATATACGCCGCATCCGAGCCGCCGTTTGCCGCACCCATTTCAAAAACGGGGAGACCGTTTTGGCTGTAAATTTCGTTCATTTTGTTGAAAAGCTCGATATTTCTGTCGCAAAGCGGCATTGACGGACGCAGGCTGACCGTTTCAAGCTCACAAGCAGAGCCCTCTAAATACGATGTGGCGGCAACCCTTTTTACCGTTTCCTCAGCAATTTTAAACTGGTCTTCATTTGCGAAGCGGATATCCACAAGGAAACTGCATTTTTCGGCAACCGCGTTTGCAACGGTGCCACCCTCTATAACGCCGCAGTTACAGGTGAGGCCGTCCTTATCCTTCATTTTTTCAAGCTCAAGTATTTTATATGCTGCTTCCGCAACGGCGTTTATTCCCTCATAACACTTGGAGGAATGTGCCGCTTTACCCGTAACATTCAAGCGGTAGCGCACAATACCCTTTCTTTGCAGGACGATTGTACCGTTGCTTAAGCCCTCGCCGTTTAGGAATGCTGCAGCGTCTTTCGCTTTTTCGCACATAAACTCAACCGTCTTTTTACCGCTTGTTTTGCTGCTGGTTTCCTCGTCGGTCTGGATTATGAGTTTTATGGGGCGCTCACAAAAGCCAACGCGGTCGAGCGCGTCCATTGCCATAAAGGCAGATACTATACCGCCCTTGCAGTCCTGCACGCCGGGGCCATAGATTTTATCGCCCTCTATGTGCACAGGCGGCTCACCGAAAAGTCCTTTTGGATGCACTGTATCTGCGTGGCCCGAAAAGACGACAGGTGCGAGCGCGGCATCGGGATTCAGCGTTATACAGACGGGGCTTCCCGCGTCGGTAAGTTCTAATTTTTCTATCTTCCAGCCGCGTTCCCTCGCCATTTTAACAAAATAGTCACAAACGGCATCAACACCTGCTTTATCTATGGTTTGGGATTCGATATTACAAACGTCCTCCCACACCTTTATGTACTTATCATTTAATTCATCAATCACCGAAAAGAGTTTTTTACACTTCACAATCTTCACCCAAAAGTATAATAACATTAAAATCGCGTAAAAGCAATAAAAAAGCATTGCAATATATAAATTACTTTGCTAAACTTCTCTTAGAGGTGGTCGCGATGAAAAACCCTATTATTCTTGTGTTTGCCATTACGGGTAAGCCGAGCAAGGAAAAAATTTTTCAACAAATGCAAACTCTTAAAAACGCAGGAATCGAAGAGGTGTGCATTTATCCGCGTTCGGGCTGTGAGCTCACATATTTAAGTGACGAATGGTTCGAGGCTGTGGACAGCTTTATTACTGCTGCCGAAAAGCTTGAGATGTATTTATGGATATACGATGACTTCAACTGGCCGTCCGGTCATGCAGGGGGAGCCGTTACCGAAAACCCAAAATACAGACTGAGAGCCATAACCGTAACGGGCGAACACGCGGGTGAATTCAGCGTGCGCTCACAAAACAGCGGCTCTCTTTTTGCGGAAAAATTCTTTCCCGATTTGCTCAGCCCCGACGCCGTTTCCGATTTTATTGACAGGACACATAATCAGTATTATGCACGATTTGGTAAATACTTCGGCGGCAGAATTTTAGGATTCTTCACAGACGAGCCTGCCGCCGCCTACTGCTGCAATGAAGACAGCGTTCCGTACTATGACGGAATTGAGGAGGATTATGCGGCGCTCGGCGGTATTTTCCATAAGGAAATGAAAAACGACGTGTCCGAATTTTGCCGCAAGGTATCGATAATTGTGGCAGAACGTTTTAAAAACTGTTATATAAAGCGACTGTCAGACTGGTGTGAATCACACGGCGTTTTGCTCACAGGACATCTTATGAGTGACGACACTCCGCCCCTCTCCACCAAGCAAAGCGGTAATCTGCTTTCGGTGCTGTCGGCATTTTCTGTGCCGGGCATTGACGAAATTGAAACCCGACTTGCACGCCCAGAATACTACTCGCTTTTTGGTGATTTGGAATATGCCGCTTCAAAAAACGGCGCAATGGTAGAGTTGTTTGCTCTCGGCCCGTGCGACATATCCTATGCGAAGCGCAGGTGCGTTATGTTTTTTGCCGCCTGCTTTAAGGATGCGTTTTTTAATTCTTTCTCTGCCGTGTACGTTT
>CALDPI010000290.1 GCA_937912045.1 uncultured Clostridia bacterium | reverse complement strand
ACTTCACCGTCACAACCCCTGAAGATGAATACAGGAGTACCTGTCACACTTTTGGCCCAAACGGAGGGATCCCACATGGCATTACCGCAAAGACCGTAATATAAAGCTATACAATCACAACTCTCCGCAAGACTTAGAATCTGATTTTCAACCTTTTCCCTCAGAATTGCGGGTTCTGAATGAAGACCGAGATCATTCATGTGAATGAGGACATTGTATTCTGAACTGTCCAGGTTATCACGTTTATTGAAGAAGTCATCCACAGATATGGATTCATAATCCATTCCCTTGGAATCAAGTTTTCTTCTGATGGATACGGAGGCTTCTGTGTCGGCTAAAAGTATCCTCTTTGGTTGGGAATCGTTGTAAAGGCTGTGAACCAACTCGTTTTCCAATAACGGACATGCAAGCACACACATTATACCCTTCTTCACAATAACCGCTCCGACCCTATTTGAACAAGTTCAAATATCAATATTGTGAATATTGATGAACTACATAAATGTTTAGCCCTCTGATTATGTAAGAAATCGGATAGCAAAGGATGATTTACACACCCTAGTATAAAACACTGAAAATACCCCGGATGAAATTGTAAGTTTGGTGACTTTACCCAAGGATAAAATTGTAAAATTGAATGCCCAGACTTGATTGGTCCAAATATGTATAAAAAGGAGGGTTGTGAACATCTATTTTAAGAAATGTCCGACATCATTCCTGTGATTATTAAATTCAGAAGAATCATGAAAGTTTATTCTTCTCATCGTTCAAACGCAAATTCATTGAATTTACTATTTTTTCATAAGCATTAGCTAATAGTTCTCCAATAGAAGCATCAAACCAGGAATCATTTGTTCCACCGAATATAAACATTATATCAATATTGTTTTCAGCAAAAAAGTTTTGAGAGAAGTTTTAACGTTTCGGTGTTGGGTACCGTTTCGCCGTTTTCCCAACGGCTGACCGCCTGACGGGTGACGAATACCTTTTCGGCAAGTTCCTCCTGGGAGAGTCCGTTTTTCGTTCTTAGTTCAAGAATGATATCTTTCGTTTCCATAAAATCATCACCTCGCATTGATTATACTGCGATCCATCATCATAAACAAGCAACGCGCTGTTGCTACCGATTCGATGTATCTTAACCGTAATACTTGTCTATCCCACCAAAACCGACGATCAGCTTTCCGTTACGAGTCTTGTTTATAAAACTCGCAAGGCGTTTTTTGAATTCGTCGGGACGTTTTCTTGCCGCATCTATATATGCAATGCGAATACGCTTATATGACTCGGACAATTTCTTGTAGTTCTCCCACACAAGCGCTTCTGCTTTTATTGCATCAAGTATATCGCTTGGAAAAACATATGGTGCACGAATAATGGGTAACACATCATCTCTTATGCTCGGATGGAGCATACCCCGTTCATCAAGCCAAATCAGTCGTTCTATATTCGGTCGCGAATACGGGCTGCCTTTCTTTCTCGGTGTAAACCGCTGTGCTCGATGCGTAGGGTCGATATGCTTAATGGTGCTATCGATCCAACCAAAGCAAAGTGCTTCTTCTACTGCGTCGTTATAGGAAAGTGCCTTATCGCCTGATTCCTTCATCGGAAACACAAACCATATTTCATTTTCTGTTTCAAAGTGTTCAGCAAGCCACTTTCGCCATATATCTCGTTCACTTGTATAAAATATGTTCATTCTCTCATCCCTACAAATTTATAATTACTACTTCTTTTTCTTCGGATTGGGAAGATCATCATACATAGCAATAAAAAGTTTGGTCAAGAAATCTTTGTTGTCAACATCATCAACTAACAACATTTCTTTGGCACCTTCATAAGGCAATTCATAAATGGCATTGGTCATAAGTGAAACAGCAGAATTAACAGGCTTTACAAGCAGTCTGTCATCATATATACCACCAACGATTTTTCCACGATAATAAATTATGTACTCACCCATCATTGCCCTATATGTTATTTCTTCTAAATCGGATAACTGTTCCAATACAAAATCTAAATACTCTTTACTTGATGCCATATGCTACCTCACCAAAGATATTTTAATAAATTCATTATACCACAACATAATATGAAACGCCACTATATTAAATAAAAATCACCACATAACTGTACCACCATTGAGGAGGGGTGCGTGCCTAGGGTTGAACATAAGGTTTAAAGAGAGAGCAATTAGGAATACGAGTGCGATAAAGCAACCATTGACGATGAGTATTTTTGACATTTTATCCTTTGTTGCTTTATCGGTGAATATTACATAGTAGATAAAACCGACAATAGCACAAAAAATAAGAGAAAATCCGAAAGGTCGGCGCCAATAGATAGCGTAAAACACGCCCCACAGGCAGACAGCGGTCAGTATAAGGTAGACAAGAAAACGCACCGCTTTTGATTTTGCATCTACAAGGACGAGAACTGCGGGGATATACAACATTGAAAGTGCAAATCTCATCACGATGGCATCGTCAAGATAGATAAATATGTAACCGGTCATTATTCCTGCTACAAGTTCGATTAGGTATGTACAAACCATACAACTATTACTGCGGCACACGGTAGATTACCTCACTTTCAATTAGATTTCGGCAGGTCTTATCGGGAAAATACGGTATGTATTTGGTGATTTGTCGTTGGGTAATTCGGTTTTCTGTGATATAGTCGGCGATTAGTTTTCGTTTATACTCGTCAAGGGTTTCGATATCTATGCCGTTCATCAGTTCCAAGAAGCATAGAACAGATGCGTTAAACTTATCAATTTTCGTTCTTGGTTTGCGGAGAGCAATTTGATAATTGCCCAACTTGACTTTATGCAAATCTCGGCTTTCTTCATTGGTATAGATTTCGATAGTGGCGGGTTTGAGTTTAGATATGCCGAGTTCGTATTGCAGATAACTTCCTGAATAGTACCCAAAGACTTTTTCGCCGTCTTTAATAAATTTCTTTTCAACAACTTTCATAGGTTGAAAAATACTAATTCCAAAATTCCTTTTGTTCGGGATATAATATAATCCTTTTTCAAATCTAACTATCTTTTTATCCTCACAGAGTTTTCTTAAACCTCTGCTAATTTGATAACGTGAATAGTACGGGTAATCAATTTCCGAAAAAGCAAACGGAGAATCGTACCCGAATGTTTTGACTAAATAATCATAAAACAATTTTTATTCCTCCTTTTTTCTGCAACAGAATGAAGATAGTTACCTACACTCTATTGCGGTATTTTCTATGTTTTTTATGCGTCTATAATCACCCAAAAAGTGCTCGAAACCCCCTTAAATACTGGATTTGTGTGTAGAAAAAGACCATACCCTCGTGTCTTGGGTATGGTCTTATTTTAACATCATCAGGTGCCATTGCAGCACCCATATTGTTGGCATCCTTTATGCCTAAATCCTGTATTACTCCGATTGTTGCGGCGTTTATATGCGGCATTGTTCCGTCATTTTTATTGTGAAGTATTATTGCGCCTCCGCCTGTAACCGTCCACTGTGAAGTCTGTGGGCGCTGTGAGCCGTATTCAAGCGGAAAGCGATATTGTCGTTCGGCAGAACAAAAATGTGATGAGGTTACTGCCATTGCGGTGTTAGCCGCGCCGCTGTCGACGTGTACTGCGGCATTTAACAGCCCCAAGGCCATTGTCGAGCAGGCGCCGTACATACCGACAAACGGAATTTCTAAATCCTTTAGCCCGAAGCTGCTTCCGATGCACTGATTAAGCAAATCACCTGCAAAAATACAATCTATCTGCTGCGGCTTTATGCCGCGCTTTTTCATTGCCGCCAGTATGGAAAGGCGCTGAATCTGACTTTCGGCATCTTCAAAGCTTTTTTGTCCGAAGGTGTCGTCGCTGTAAGCATAATCAAATTCCTTTGATAATGGGCCTTGTTTTTCTTTTTTACCCACCACAGAGGCATAGCTTATTATTGCGGGCTTATTATCAAAAAAGATGGTTTTGTTAATTCTTTTTGCCATAATATTCTCCCCTTTTAGTTTAATATTTACTGCAAAGAAAAGAATATTCAGCAAAGCGTTTAACCTATTTTAAGTCTGAGCCTTAATTTATCGGCTATCATTGCGATAAATTCACTGTTGGTGGGTTTGCCACGTCCATTATGGATTGTGAAGCCAAAGTATGAATTAAGCACGTCGACGTCTCCCCTGTCCCAAGCGACCTCGATTGCGTGACGAATTGCGCGCTCGACGCGTGAGGAGGTTGTCTGATTTTTCTTGGCTACGGTGGGATAAAGTTGTTTTGTAACCGAGTTTATCATTTCAATATCCTTAACCGATAAAATTATTGCCTCTCTTAAATACTGATACCCCTTTATATGCGCAGGGACACCGATTTGATGAATAATTTCGGTCACCATAAGCTCGAGGTCACTGTCGCAGACGACGTTATCCTTAACGACCGGGGTGGCAGAATTTTTCCAGCCGGAAAGCTGAATTATCCTCTCTGCAAGGATATTTGTATCGAAGGGTTTTATGAAATAATAACAGGCACCTGCCGATATTGTTTCTTTTTCGAGCATGGGATTATCATAACCTGATATTGCCATAACAAGCGGTTTTGTCTTCATATCGCTGTTTTTGATTTCCGACAGGACACCTATTATATCTATATTCGGCATAAACACATCGGCTATTACGACGTCAGGTTTTTCTCTATGTATGCTATCTATAAGTCGCCTTCCGTCCTTTGCGCACTGAAACACCTCCATTCCGTAGCTTTTAAGGGCATTGGCGCAATTTTGTCCAAACTCTGCACCATCATCTGCAATAATCACTTTAATTTTCTTGTCCATTTTTGTTCCTCCTATGTTTATTTGCTATATTTTAACATATTTGGTAAATTAATGCAATAGTAAAATGGTAAATTTTGTAAATTTTTTGTTTTACGCAATGAAAATACCGATGCGCACACACGCATCGGTATTTTTCTACAATATTATACAAATAAGTCCGCTGCAGCCCTCGTTGATTACGCGCTCGAGGGTTTCCTGTATCCTCATACGCGCGTCAGACGGCATTCTGGCGAGCTTGGTGTGCAGACCCTCGTTAACAAGCTCGTGCAGGGATTTTCCGAAAATATTTGAATCCCAGATTTTTTCCGGGCTTTCCTCGAACTCGCGGAGCAAATACATAACAAGGTCTTCGCTCTGCTTTTCGCTGCCGACAATGGGGGTGACCTCGGTCGTGATGTCGGCTTTCATCATATGCACAGACGGAGCCGATGCGCGAAGCCGCACGCCGTACCTTCCGCCCTGCTTCATAATTTCAGGTTGTTCGAGTGTTAATTCATCAATCGACGGCATAACAATTCCGTAACCCGTTGCCTCTACCTCGTCAAGAGCGTTTTTAACCTTTAAGTACTCTTTTCTGTCCCGTGCGAGCTGCACCATATTGCTCATAAGCTGCTCTTCATCTTCAACGTCGATACCAGTCATCTCGCCGAGGACCTTATAAAACAGCTCTTTTCTTATATCGACGCAGACCTTGACGCTGCCTGTGCCTAAATCAATACTCTCAATACGCGCGGCGGCCACGTTATTGTTATCACAAAGGCTGTGCTCTATTCCTCTAACGTCGTTAATAATCCGCATATTGCCGCAGACATCCTTGACTGTGCCGAGGAGTGAGGAGCGAAGCCAATGCTCCACAGGCAAGGAGTTTATCCACCTGCCGAGCTTTATGCCGATTTCCTTAACGGGAAAACGGAAAAGCACACTGCTTAGTATTCTTTTAATATCTTCCGTATCGAGTTCTATACAATTCACAGGGATTACGGGCACCCTGTATTTTTCCATCATTTGTCCTGCAAGGGCGCGGCTCTCCTCTGATTCCGGCTCCATACAATTAAGCAGAACTAT
>CALDPI010000289.1 GCA_937912045.1 uncultured Clostridia bacterium | reverse complement strand
TTGCTTGAATATTTTGCAGTGAGTGCATTAAATCTTCGCGCTTTAGCGCAAAGATAGCGACAAACGAACGAGATAATATCAAGCTTGCTTGATTATTTTGCAGTCTTTACATTACTTTACAAATAGTTTGCCTGTCAGACTGCCACCATTTCTGTATGTCACCACATATATGTATGTTGCCTGCTGTTTGCTCACACCTATGGTTGCGGCAGAGTCGGTAAACTTGGCCTTACCCACTTTCTTGCCATCGGTCGTGTATATTACCACACGCTCGGCATCGGGCGATTGTATGTTAATATTGCTGCCGTTGTAACTGACGATTGTGTTCTTCATTGCCACCTCGTCGATATCTCTGAAGTTCGATTCATTAAATTCGCTTACAGGATATATCATAACACTACCATAAAAGGTGGTAAAAGCTTCACTCCATTCTTTGTTATTCCTGTATAGATCTAAACTTTCATCGGGAACGAAAAGAGGGTAAAATTCAAATTGATTTTGAAAATTCAGGCCATAGGTTGAAATCGACAGACGAATAACCGGTTGTGGTAATAATTGATGAAACCTGGAAAAATGCGTGTCTGACAGCGTCGGGAACATTTTTATATGCTTCAAAAATATTTGTCGTTATCAGAGCTGTGCTGACAGCCACAATTCCAAGATAAACCCAAAGCTCAGCGCTCTTTAATGCGGCTTTAAGGCGATTAATCAGTATTAGATAATACAGGTTAAAGTTAATGCCGAAAAACAGCATAAAGATTGCAATAACCCACTGAATATATGGCGAATATCCGCCAATACTATCAGATTTAAGTCCAAAACCACCGGTGCCGGCCGTACCGAACGAATGTATAACCGATTCGAAAAGCGGCATACCGCCGATTTTCAGTAGTATGATTTCAACGGTGGTCATAAAAATGTAAATGATATAGAGAATTTTTGCCGTATCCTTGGCACGCGGTAAAAGCTTACCAACAATAGGTCCGGGCATTTCTGCGCGTATCAGGTGAATAGGCCTGTCGGTCGCACTCGGCAAAATAGCCATTACGAATACAAGCACGCCCATACCACCGACCCAGTGCGTGAAGCTGCGCCAGAAAAGCAGACCGTTGCTAAGCGCTTCAACGTCTTTAAGAATTGTAGCACCTGTAGTTGTAAATCCGCTCACACATTCAAAAAATGCATCTGCGTATGACGGAATTTCATTGCTGAGATAAAAGGGAAGAGCGCCGATAGCCGACATAAAAAGCCAGGAAAAAGCGACAATAACAAAGCCTTCCTTTGCATAAATCACGTTGTTTTTTGGCTTTGAGAACAAGAAAAGTGCACCGCCGAAAAGGAAAGCGACGAATGCGGCAATAAGGCAAGCAAAGGCACAAGATTCCCCGTAAAAAAATGATACGGCCGTGGGAAGAAGCAGCAGAATTGCCTCAGACAGTACCATTTTGCCAATCATATTAAATACAATTCTACGATTCATAACAGTACTCCGATTATAAAATAATTTCGGTCAAGTTATCAATTCTGTGACCTGCAACCACGACGATAACGTTATCATTCGGCAAAATCTCATCATCACCGGCAGGAATAATGGTTTTCCTTCCTCTTACAATACCGGCGATGAGGGTGTTTGGTTTAAGATTAAGCTCCTTGAGCGGTTTGTTAATAATCTCACAGTCGGGAGTTACTATAAACTCCATAGCCTCAGCAGAGCCGTCCATAAATTTATATAACGTTTCCATACTGCTGCCGAGAGAGTTTTTAAGAGCACGTGCATATCTTAATATAACGTTTGAGGTTGAAAGTCGGGGCGAGATAACACTGTCAAGACCAAGCTTATCAGCCATGGCGCCAAATTCATCACGATTTATTTTCGTGATAACACGCGGAACGTCCTGGGAGGTGGCAAAGTAAGAAATAAGTATGTTTTGCTCATCCATACCGGTAAGCGAAACAAAAGCATCCATAGAGCCGATGCCTTCTTCAAGCAGAAGCTCCTGCTGTGCGCCGTCGCCATTAATAATAACGGCAGAGGGAAAAAGCTCCGCAAATTGTTCACATCTGGCAGGGTTCTTTTCAATGATTTTAACGTTGTTTCCGCCAGCCAAAAGCATCTTAGTTAGATAGAAAGACGTGGTGCTCGCGCCGAGAATCATAACGTTGCGCGCCTGCTTTTTAAGCATATCAATACTCTTTAAAAATTTGAGCAGCTCGGAAATAGTGGCCGCAACTGCAATTTTATCACCCTGTTTTAAAACAAAGTTACCGTCGGGAATATAGACGCTGTCGCCACGCTTTACGGCACAAATCAGATAATTGTGCGGATATTTTTTCTTAAGCTCGATAAGTGTCATACCGTCAAGCTTGCTGTCGGGTCTTAGACGTAGCTCAATCATCTCAAAATTGCGTTTTGAGAAGGTTTCAACCTTTGCCGCAGCCGGAAGCTTGAGCAAATTATAAAGTTCCTTTGCGGCCAAAAGCTCGGGATTAATGGCAACCGAAAGATTTAAGTTCTGTTTTAAAAATCCAAAGCTGTTGTCGTTATATTCAGGGTTGCGAATTCGTGCGATGGTCTGCTTTGCGCCCATTCTTTTGGCAATATAACAGCTGAGCATATTGAACTCGTCAGAGCCTGTCACGGAAACGAAAAGTTCCGCAGACTCAACACCTGCCTCTGCCAAAACGTCGCAGTCAACACCGTTGCCGCAAACGCCCATAACATCGTATATATTTGTAATATCAGAAATGATTTCTGCATTATTATCAACTGCAACAACGTCGTGTCCTTCGGATACGAGATTAGAAAGAATTGTTGTGCCGATTTTACCGCAACCTACAACTATAATTTTCATAGCCATACCTCACAGAAAAAATTATATACCGTATTATACTACTAAACTTTAAAAATTTCTACATAAAGGTGGTTGTTATCATAAAAAATTTTTATTTTAATACCGATAAAATGAAAATTTGTGCCTATTGCCGCGTTTCAACCGACAAATCCGACCAAGCAAATTCGCTCGAAAATCAGATTAAATATTTCACACATTACATAAAATCAATGAAGGGCAGTGTTCTTCAAAAAGTTTACGTTGACGAGGGAATAACCGGCACCAGCACAAAAAGAAGGAAAGCCTTTATGGAAATGATTGAGGATGCAAAAAGTGGAAAAATTGATTTTATAATAACAAAAGAAATCAGTCGATTTGCTCGCAATACTCTTGACAGTATTTATTACACTCGTCTCTTGCGTGAACTTGGGGTAGGGGTTTACTTTCTTAACGATAACATCAATACTTTAGATGCCGATTCGGAACTGAGACTGACGTTAATGTCGTCGATAGCGCAGGAGGAAAGCCGCAAAACTTCAGAGCGTGTAAAATGGGGTCAAAAAAGACAGATGGAAAAGGGTGTTGTTTTTGGGAAAAGTCTGCTCGGCTATGATGTGACCGACGGCAAAATTAGTATTAACAGCATTGAAGCGAAAATGGTAAAACTAATTTTTTCACTTTATTTAAATCAGGGAATGAGCACTTATAAAATTGCTGAATATATGAATTACAAAGGATATAAAACCAAAGCAAATGGCGCTTGGTCAAACACCGCAGTGCTTCGCATTTTGAAAAATGAAAAATACTGTGGCGACCTTATACAAAAGAAAACATACACCCCAAATTATCTTACACACGAAAAAAAGAAAAATAAAGGTCAAGAAGAACTAATAATCATTCGAAACCACCACGCGCCAATAATCAGTAAAACACTGTTTAAACGCGTTCAAGATGAGTTAAAGCTGCGGCGAAGACACTAATTTTTGGTGCCTTTGTAGGAACTGAAGAACTGGCACACCTTGAGATGATTGGAGCAATAGTTTACCAGCTCACGCGTAATCTGACCGAAAAAGAGATTACAGAAGCAGGCTTTGATGCATACTTTGTTGACCATACAACAGGAATTTATCCCGTTGCGGCCTCCGGTGTGCCATTCACTGCTTCATATCTACAGTCAAAAGGCGACGTTTTAACCGACCTGCACGAAGACCTCGCAGCAGAGCAGAAAGCGCGCACGACCTACGATAATATCCTGCGCTTCTGTGACGACCCCGACGTTGCCGACCCGATTAAATTCCTGCGTCAGCGCGAAATCGTGCATTATCAACGATTTGGCGAAGGTCTCCGCCTGGCAACAGACCGACTCGACTCAAAAAACTTCTACGCATTTAACCCAAGCTTTGATAAATGCTTTAAAACTAAAAAATAATTTCAAAAGCCCCGTTTTTACGGGGCTTTTTTTATGTGAAAAAATAATAGGTATCCCAGCAGGGAATGCAGGGGAAATGGCGTATATGAATTTTATAATCACTGCGTAGTGAAAGTATTTTCATAGGGATTGAAAAAATATCCTCGCTGCGGTGATATGCGGAAATCATAAGAATCGGTTTATGCTGGATTATTGTATTTTCGCCGCCGATTATTCCGTTTAACTCCTGACCTTCAATATCAAATTTTATGAAATCGGGTGCGCCGTATGTCTTACAAAGAGAATCAATGGTTAGCGTTTTGGTGGTGTTAGTGCCGATATCAATAGATTGATTTCTGCCACCCTCGTTTCCAAAAAACATTTCGCCGTCAAGATAACTGATGGCAGCATTTTCGCAAAATATTTTTTCGTTATCTTCTGTATTTTTTAATAATCTTTTATAATTTTTTATATCGGGCTCAACAGCTACAATTTTGCTGTAAGCAGGGAAGAGGGAAGCAAATTTTTCTGCCGTATCACCAACATACGCACCTAAATCAAAAATTGTGCAGTCGTCACGAAGATGTAAAAGCTCTTTATATACGGAATTTTCTTCATCTTCGGCGAGTTTCAGTAATTTTGGGTCACCGGTAAGCTTAAACTGCGTCACGGCATCAAAAACCTGTTTAGAGCGTGAATCAGCAAGGGAGCTTCGTATTATTGCTGCGTTATTTTCATTATCTTTGAAAAATTCTTTAGTAAAAACCGTATTACCATAAACAGGTACGTCCACAACGTATAATTCTTGCTCTTCTGCGATGCTTTTAATATTGTTAATAACGGTTTTATCTGTGGTGCCAAAAGCGGTTAAAACAATGAAATTTTTGAATATTTTCTTTGCTTTTTCATAGGTTAACACCTCAAAACCTCTGAAAAATTGACCGCGGACAAAATTTTCACTTGCAAAAACACCTGAAATGTGTTTGTTTTTTGTTTTTAATTGTGATATAATTTCATCGGCACCATTTCCCATACCATACAGCAGTATGGGCTTTGTCTGTGCCGAAAGATACGTCCAGATGTCGTTTTGCATTTTATCACCACCGACATCATTTTACTACAATTCTTAAGGAGTCGCAACATGGAAATTCGTATAAGCATGGTACACCACAATCCTGGTGAAGAGCCCTTTGTGACAAAATTCAGTAACCCTGACGTTCTCTCGGAATATTCATATAGCGGACAGGCTTTTAAGCATATTAATACTGTTATTAGCTTTGATGCTCTTGGTCACGATTTGTTTCCAAACGGCAGTCAAGAAAGGCAGTGGCTTGATAGCTTTGGAGATTCTATAAAGCGCGAAAATCTTGCCGCCAAGCTTGCAGGGCTTGAGGTTTATCATCATATTGACCTGTTTGTTTTACCCAAAAGGCTGGTTGAGCTGTATAAGAGTGAAATCTGTGACAAAAATGGTAAGATCTCTATTGATAAAGAAAAAACGTTGGAATTGCATAAAACACTCTTTGACGAGATGTTTTCGAAATTTCCTGAACTCGACGGTCTGATTATCCGCGTTGGTGAAACCTACCTGCACGACACACCTTTCCACACGGGCAACGGCGCGGGTATATACGGTGATGTTGCTGATGAAAAAAGACAATTTATAAAATTAATTAATTTTTTACGGCAGGAAATTTGCGTAAAGCACAACAAAAAACTTATTTTCCGCACCTGGGATTGCTTTAATGACAGATTTCACGCTAATTCACAATATTATTTAGACGTTACGGATAAAATAGAACCGCACGAAAATCTCTATTTTTCCATAAAGCATACCGCCTTGGATTTTTGGCGCCGCGTCAAATGGAACGAATGCCTGTGCATCGGCAAGCATAAACAAATTGTCGAGGTGCAGTGTCAGCGTGAGTATGAGGGCAAGGGCGCGTATCCGTCATACGTTATGAACAATATAATCAATGGCGATAAGTCGAATAAAAAAATTGTCGGATTAAAGGATATTGTTGAACATCCGCTGATTTCAGGTATATACACCTGGCCGCGCGGAGGAGGTTGGGCAGGACCGTATTCACCCGATGAATTTTGGAGCGATTTAAACACATACGTAATTTCGCATTATGCCGCCAACACACAAAAAAGTGAAGAAGAGATTTTCAGACAGTTTGCATTTGAACGGCTGAATCTCTCAAAAACCGATGCTGAAAAATTCAGAACACTTTGTTTAACAGCGGACGATGCACTTCTTAAAGGACGATATATCGAATGTTATGATGCAACACTATGCGAAAGTGAATGCCCATGCTGCAACTGGATGAGGGACGACGTGCTTGGTGGACTTTATCACTCTCAAAACGCCTTTGATTTTCTTTTTGAAAATGATAAGCTATATGAAGCACTTTCAGAAAAAGAGGAAAGCTATAAGCTTTGGCAAAGAGTTTATGAAATAAGCCAAAGCATTGATTGGAGCCGCTCTGATAAGAAGGATTTTATAATTACTTCCTGTGAATATGCAGTTAAACTGTTTGCAGCGGTTTTTTACGGCTGGAGTGTTATAACTTATGGTTATAATGCCGCTAAAAAAGGCGAGAATAAAGCAGAGCTTGCGGCTGCGATAAATAATTTTGACGATGCGTGGAATGAGTATCAAAAATTAAACGAAAATAAGAACGCCGCATCGCTTTATAAGCTGAGTTTTCTTATTTGGAATCAACCCGGACTTAAAGAAACAATTGATAGTTACAGAGAATTACTTTCGAATTTATAAGGAGTGTGTCAATTATTAAAGAAAAATATAACGTGGGCGGAATGACCTGTGCCGCCTGTCAGGCTAACGTATCAAAGGCTGTGTCCAAAATTGATGGTGTATCCGACGTTAATGTTAACCTTTTGTCAAACTCAATGATGGTTGAATATGATGAAAACCGCGTATCGTCCGAACAGATTATAAATGCTGTTGTAGCCGTTGGATATACCGCGGAGCTTTCACAAAAAAACAGCAAAAAAGACGGCACAACGTCTGAATGGGAAAAGCGCAAGCAAAGAGCGGCAAACGACGCAAAAACACTCAAAAACCGCCTTATATATTCCGTCATATTATTAATACCACTTATGTATTTCTCTATGGGGCATATGCTCTCCTTGCCAGTTCCCGAATTTTTAAACAATACGCTTTCTTCGGCAATTATACAGCTGATTTTGGCATTCCCAATTCTTTTTATCAATAAAAAGTTTTTCGTGTCTGGTTTTAAGGGCTTAATTAAACGTGCGCCAAATATGGATTCGCTTGTTGCAATCGGTTCAGGGGCATCTTTTTTATATAGCATTTACGCACTTCTGAGCGCAGCATATAATTATGTGAATTCAGTTGAGCCCACAGAACACCATTTTTACTTTGAATCGGCAGCAATGATACTTACCCTCGTTACCGTAGGGAAATATTTGGAATCGATATCTAAAAGTAAAACAACCGCCGCACTTGACAAGCTTGCATCCTTGGCCCCAAAAACCGCCTTTGTAATCCGAAACGGCATCGAAATGCGTATCAGTACGGATTCGATTGTGGTTGGCGATACCGTCGTTATTCGCCCGGGCGATACCATACCTGTTGACGGTGTTATAATTGAGGGCAGGGGATATGTCGACCAGTCTGCCGTCACGGGCGAAAGTCTGCCTGTTGAGCTTAATGCTGGGGATTCGGTCATTACCGCCACAACCAATAAGAACGGCTCTTTTAAATTTCGTGCTGAAAAAATTGGTGAGGATACTACGCTGTCGCAAATCATCCGTTTGGTTGACGACGCCTCAAGCTCCAAAGCGCCTATTGCAAGAATTGCAGATAAGGTTAGTGCCGTTTTTGTACCCGTCGTCATTACTATTGCCGTTTTAACGGCTATTATATGGCTCATACTCGGCAAGGACGTTTCGTTTGCACTGACGTCTGCGGTTGCCGTTTTGGTAATTTCCTGTCCCTGCGCGCTCGGGCTTGCAACCCCTGTGGCAATAATGGTTGGAACGGGCAAGGCAGCAAGCATGGGAATTTTAATAAGAAATGCCGAAAGTCTTGAAAAATTACACAGTATTGATACCGTTGTGCTTGATAAAACAGGTACAATAACGGAGGGCGAACCTTCTGTAACCGATGTTTTCATAGCAAATAATTCTTATTCTAAAAACGAGATTTTAAAGATTTCTTCCTCTCTTGAGAGCTTAAGCAATCATCCGTATGCACACGCAATTATAAGCGCTTATAAAGAAAAAGCATTATATGAGGTTTTGGATTTTTGCGACCATACTGGCAAGGGTGTTTCCGGTAAAATTGATAATGATTTATGGCTTTGCGGAAATCAGAAATTTATGAGCGAAAACTATGTCACTCTAAATGATGAAATTTTGGCTGTTGCGAATGAATATCTCGCTTCAGGCAAAACAGCATTGTACCTTGCAAAAAACGGTATTATTTTGGCTTTATTTGCCGTTTCCGATACTGTGAGAAATTCTTCGACCAAAGCGATTAAAAGCCTGCACGATATGAAAATTCACACCGTAATGCTCACAGGTGACAACCAAAAGACTGCAAACGCTGTTGGAAAAGCGGTTGGTGTTGGCGAAATCGTGGCAGAGGTTATGCCCGGTGATAAAGCAGACTTTGTAAAAACGCTTGTCACAAAAGGCAAAAAAGTTGCAATGATTGGTGACGGCATTAACGATGCCCCGGCGCTTGCTAACGCCACCGTCGGAATCGCTATTGGAACAGGAACCGATATTGCTGTTGAAACGGCCGACGTTGTGCTTATAAAAAATTCACTTTTCGATGCTGTAAACGCCATTAAGCTTAGCAGTTCTATAATCAAAAACATCAAAATGAATCTCTTTTGGGCATTTTTCTATAATTCTGTCGGAATTCCGATTGCTGCAGGAATATTTTATGACCTGTTTGGCCTACAACTAAGTCCCATGCTTGCTGCAGGCGCAATGAGTCTTAGTTCGATTTTCGTCGTATGTAATGCGCTTAGACTTCGAAAATTCAAAGCAATCAAATATTGTGAAGAAAAAGATATGGAGGAAAATACTATGAAAAAAACTATGGTTATTGACGGAATGATGTGTATGCATTGTAAAGCAAACGTTGAAAAAACCTTGCTTGCAATAGATGGTGTCATTAACGTTTCTGTTTCACTTGAAGACAAAACTGCGATAATCGAGCTTTCGAGCGATATCGCAAACGACGTTTTTGTATCAGCAATAGAAAACGCCGGCTACACAGTAATTTCTTGCAAATAAAAAAAGGCGGCTTATGCCGCCTTTTTTATTGACAAAGCATTCTACATAATGTAGTATATAATTGTACTACAAAATGTAGAATGGAGG
>CALDPI010000288.1 GCA_937912045.1 uncultured Clostridia bacterium | reverse complement strand
ATCGCTTGGATGCGCATAGGTGAGGACGGCAGACTTTACGCTATCAACCCCGAAAACGGTTTCTTCGGCGTTGCTCCCGGCACCAATGAAAAGTCCAACTTCAACGCACTCGAATCCACAAAGAAAAACACCATCTTCACCAACGTTTGCCACAATCTTGAGGACAACACTGTTTGGTGGGAGGGCCTTGATAAGAATCTGCCCCAGAACGCAAACGATTGGAAGGGCAACCCCTGGGATGCTTCCAAGTTTGATAAGGCTGATAAGTCAACCTACGCTGCACATCCCAACTCAAGATTTACTGCTCCTGCAGTAAACTGCCCCTGCATTTCAGAAGAGTTTGATAAGGGCGCAGGCGTTCCGATTTCGGCAATTATTTTCGGTGGACGTCGTGCTAAGTGCACACCCCTTGTATATCAGTCAAAGGATTGGGAAAACGGTGTGTTCATCGGTTCTGCAATGGCCTCTGAAACAACAGCAGCAGCAGCCGGTGCAGTCGGCGTTGTTCGCCGCGACCCCATGGCAATGCTTCCGTTCTGCGGCTATCATATGGCTGATTACTTTAAGCATTGGCTTGATATGGGCAAGAAGCTTGGCGACAAGGCTCCCAAGATTTTCAACGTAAACTGGTTCCGCACAGACGATGAAGGCAACTTCATCTGGCCCGGCTTTGGCGACAATATGCGCGTCCTCAACTGGATAATCGACCGTTGCGAAGGCAAGGCAGACGCCAAGGAAACCGCAATCGGCTTCGTTCCCAACGTAGAGGATATCGACCTGACCGAGCTTGACATCGACCGCGCAACCGTTGAGGGCATTCTCGAGGTTGACAAGGACGTATGGTCCAAGGAAGCAGCAGAGATTGAAGAGCACTATAAAAAGTTCGGCGATAAGCTCCCTGCAGAGCTTAAAGCACAGCTCGAAACTCTTAAAGCTAACCTTAAGTAAATATTAATTTAAAAGCCGAAGAACAATCTTCGGCTTTTTTGTTGACTAAAACGCTATTTGCGGTTAAAATATAATAGAACGGAGGAATGAAAAATGACAGAAGAGTACAATCCGGATATAGTTACCCTCACAGATGACGAGGGCAAGGAATACACGTTTGAAATTTTGGACGCTGTAGAAACCGACGAAGCAAGATATCTTGCATTGCTTCCCATACATGATGACCCGCAGAAGCTTCTCTCTGACGACGGCGAGCTGGTAATCGTCCGTGTTAACGAGGAAAACGGTGAGGAGTTTTTTGAAGAGATTGAGGACGACGATGAGTATGAAACCATTGCCGATGCCTTCATTGACAGACTTCAGGACGTTTTCGAAATAGACGAAAAGTAAGAAAATCATCCTGCCTTGTGCGCGGACTGGACTATTATAACCCTACAAGTAATTTTTTGGGGCTGTTGCTTTGACGGCAGGCTTGCAGACCTCCCGCAGCGGCTTTGACCGTGTGCGGAAGAAGGGAGCGCGAAACCGTCTCGCTTGCACCCACCTGCTAAGTGCAGGTTATCATTAGTTCGATACGGCAAGGCGGGATGTTTATTTTATACTATATTAGTGTTATTTTAGAATGTTTACAAAATTTGTAAAATAATGTATAATATGGTAAAATTATCAAAAAAGAGGGTTTGGTAATGAGAGCAACCGGTATAGTAAGACAGGTCGACCGACTCGGCCGCATCGTAATTCCAATGGAAATACGGAAAAAATTTGATATGGTTGACGATGAGGACAGCTTTGAAATATTTGTTGAGGATGATAAAATCATATTAAAGAAATATCAGCCCGGCTGTCTTTTCTGTGGCGAAACCGAGGGTACTGTAACCCTTAAAGGCCACGTCGTCTGCAAGGAATGCACCAAAAAGCTTTCAGAGCTTGCAACAAGTGATTATTAAGCTACATAAAAAACGCACCGAAATCGGTGCGTTTTCTTTTTTATTCTTCTGTCTTCAAATCAAGCGCAATGCACAGCTCCTTAAGCTGAACATCATCAACAGGGGAGGGCGCACCACTCATAAGCTCGCTCGAGGTGGCAACCTTCGGGAACGCGGTAACGTCTCTGATAGAGTCACAGCCAAGCATAGTCATGCAAAGTCTGTCAAGACCAATGCCCATTCCGCCGTGCGGAGGTGCGCCATAACGGAACGCGTCGGTAAGGAATCCGAACTTGCGGTGTGCCTCCTCGTCCGACAGGCCCAAAGCGCTAAACATACGGTTTTGCAGGTCGGGGTCGGTAATACGGATGGAACCGGATGCCAATTCAATACCGTTGAGAACCAAGTCATAACACTTGGCACGAACTTTGCCTTTATCCGATTCCAAATAATCGAGACATTCGTCCAAAGGTGCGGTAAAGGCGTGGTGCATGGCAATCCAAGT
>CALDPI010000287.1 GCA_937912045.1 uncultured Clostridia bacterium | reverse complement strand
CAATGAAAACGTATGACAGGATCTTTATAAATTTCAACATTTTTTTCGTCGTCATACATACTAAAAGATTCACAATTGGTAAATAAATATATATCATTTGTCTCCGCCACAGAAAGCGTGCTACTACTTAGGAAATTTCCTGGAGACGTCAAAATATTTTCTTCTAATAATTCTTCATTTATTGTTGGAAATTCAATTCTAAACGCACAGGGAATACCTATGTGCGGAGAATTTGACCTTAAAACTTGTATTGCAATGCTCATTATGGACCGTCTCGGAATTGGCGGCAGCTTTGCAGAGTTCCATCCCTTCGACTTCACAGAGGACTTTATACTCGTCGGTCACGACGGACCGCACCACATTGCGATTGCCGATGGCAAGCCCGTCCTCAGAAGCCTTACAAAATTCCACGGCAAAAAGGGAAGCGGTGCCTCGGTCGAGTTTAAAATCAAAGAGGGTCCCATCACAATGCTCGGCATAACCCAGACTGCAGACGGCAGATTCAAGTTTGTAATAGGCGAGGGTGAATCGAAAAAAGGCCCCATTCCGCCAACAGGCAATACCAACACACGCGGCTTCTTCGCGCCCGATACCAAAACCTTTATAAAGAAATGGGTAATGGAGGGACCGACACACCACTATGCTCTCGGTGTTGGTCACCACGCAAAAACCATTAAGAAAATTGCCGACGTTCTCGGTATAGAAAGTGTAATAGTTGGTGAATAAATATGTGGAAAACCATAACGCTTGAGCTGAGTCTAAAGCCCTTTAAAAAGACCGACGACGAATCGATACGTGCTGTTTGTGCAAAGATTTTCAAACAGTGGAGAGCTCTGCTTGAGGGCAGAGAAACCATATCCATAATGCTCTGGGCATCGGACGGAAGTGAAATTCTTGATTATAACGGAAAGCTCGGGGATACTTTTGACTGGTGCCGTTATCTCGGCACGGCAAATTCCCCCTTTTTGAGCGAAGAGGATAATCCCGACACCAACATTCACGACCGCACACAGTACTATATGGAGAACCCTCCTTTGATGACCTATGATACCTTAAAGCGAATCATTACGGCACTAAAGACGGAGGGTAAAAAGGCTTTCCCGGCTGCCAAAATTATGGTGGGCGAAACCTTTGATTTAGGACCGGAATTTTCACGCTCCGATTTTAAATATAACCGTCACCGCGAGGTATGCTCCGGCGCAGTGCTCGATAAATGCGGTTTTCTTGATTGCACCGAAAAACTAAAGGGCGATAACCGCTCTTACGCTGCATATCCGAACGGCATACCGGACGGCACACCTATTGCCACCTTCCTCGGCAAGCAGGCAAACATATTCCTGCGTGATATGGGCTTTGATTATCTGTGGCTTTCAAACGGAATGGGCTTCAGTGCAAACCCGTGGGACCTTGACGGCAAGATTTTCGACGGCGAAAGCTTCCACAGTGAAAAGCTTAAAGACACCGCAAAACAGGTATTCGAGTTTTGGCGCCTGTTTAAAGAGGCCTGCCCCGATATGCCCATATACGTCCGCGGCACCAACAATTCCGCAGGCATAGACTACGCCACAGACGGCGTTCCGCTTTCGGATGTTTACGGTGGTGACTTCTTTGAAACCTCGCCCCCAAACTCACCCTGGGCGGCAATAAACGAGGATTTCGGACTTGAGCTTATGGGACATATGACCCGTATCTGCGAAATGCCAAAAGAGCGCTTTATGTTCCGTTTTTATCTGCACGACCCGTGGTGGATAAATACCCCCTGGTACGACCGTTACGGAGAAGAGCCGCACGATATTTATCTGCCTATGTCAATCTCGCGCATTGACGAAAACGGCAACGTTCAGTCGGCAGAGGAATTTAATATCTTGAGTATAGATAATTCCTTTGGCAATATGCCCGATAATTGCGTAAACGAAACCATACCGCATTTCCTTAAAGCAGAAAAGGATATCGCAGATGCGGTATCGCCGCTCGTTTGGGTTTACCCAATGCGTGAGTTCACCACCTCCGAAAAGAACGAAGAGCTGGCGGAAATGTATAAGGGCGATATGTTCATACGCGACGCCATAAACGACGGCTTCCCGCTGAACTGCGTCGTTTCAACCGACAATTTCCTTAAAACACCGCTATCTTTGTATAAGGCAAGCACTCTGCTTTGTCCCATCTTTGAAAACGAGGCCGTTTTTGCGAAGCTAAAGGAGTTTGAAAACGCGGGCGGAAATGTTATTTATTACGGCACAAGCGTTGCTGCAAAAACCTTTGGCATTTGCAATTTCGTCAATGCAGAGGGTGAAACAGGTCCACTTTTAGAAGCGCTTAAAAAGAGCGGCTTTGACATAAAGTATAACAAAAAGGCAGACAAAAAAACCGTAATGACCTTGTCTGCGGCGGATAATGCATTCTGGCTTTCGGTATATAACGCAAGCAGCCAGACCGAAACGGAGCTTTCTTTCCCGCTCGGCGCGCCGATTCTGACCAATACCGATACTGAGCTCAGAAACGGCAAATCGGTTTACAGGTTTGCAAAAAGCGAGCATAGAGAGTGCCGCGTGTTCGTAAAACAGGATTCGGGCATAGTCGAATTTAAGGAGCTCTCGCCCGTCAGCCCCGTTTACCACAGAAAATTCCTGCTTGCAGGACTTAAAAAACTTATGGAGGAGGGCAAATACAGTAAGAAAAACTATGACTTGCTCTGTCGTGGACTTGATATTTTCAAGGAAGTTGTCAATGAACCTGAATATCCTGTACTGATTCACGGTGACCTTAATATTATGAATATTATGGCAGACCCAAAAGATATGAAGCTTACAGGTTTTATCGACCCTTGCGGTTCAATGTGGGCTGACAACGAATATGACTTGTTTCAATTCCTTAATATGTGGGGAAATGCCTATAATCTTTATGACACATACAAGTCAAAATGCAAAATGTCAGAGCATTGTGATTTTAAAGTCGCATTCTACGGTGCATTACACGAAAACTCAATGCGACTCAAAGGCGGACTTATTGTACCTGTATGGGAAATTCAGAACAACAACCGACTGAAAAAAGCAATGAAGAAATATTAAAAATAAAAAACTAATTAACATGTCATTCTGAACGTAGCGAAGAATCTCTCCAAAGGCTAACCATCAAACAGCAGAGATTCTTCGTCACTCTGTTCCTCAGAATGACACTTGAATTAGTGTTATATTAAAACAACAAAGCGAGGTTACAAAAACTGTAATCTCGCTTTAAATCTATATTTTGTTTTTACATGCTTTCCGGTGTTGAAATACTGAACATTGTGAGAATGTTTGTAATTACATTCATAACACAAGTGCAAAGGTAAAAACGAGCCTGCATAAGGGATTCGTCCTCAACCGCAACACGGCAAGCATTATAGAA
>CALDPI010000286.1 GCA_937912045.1 uncultured Clostridia bacterium | reverse complement strand
TTTTTTACTAAGAACGTCAGCAAGTTCTTTAGATTCTTCAGAATCGGGATACATACAGTTAAGTATCACAACAAAGGGCTTATTTATTTCTTTTAATTCGGATATTACCCTTTCCTCTGCCTCTTCATACTCTGCGCGCGGAATTTCACTTATGCTGCCGTCGGTTGTCACCACAAGGCCGATGGTCGAATGCTCGTTAATTACCTTTCTTGTGCCGATTTCCGCCGCCATATTAAACGGAATGGTTTCCTCATACCACGGTGTCATCACCATTCGCGGCTGGTCGTTCTCAATATATCCGATTGAGCTTGGCACAATATATCCGACACAGTCAATAAGGCGCACGTTGAGATTTGCATTATCCTCAAGCATTATATTTACCGCGTTTTCAGGAATGAATTTTGGCTCGGTTGTCATAATTGTTCTGCCCGAGGAAGACTGCGGCAGCTCGTCACTTGTGCGCTCTTTTAAATACGGCTCGTCAATATTGGGAATCACCAGCATATCCATAAACCGCTTTATAAATGTTGATTTTCCCGTTCTTACGGGTCCTACCACCCCTATATAAATATCTCCGCCCGTTCTTGCTGCTATATCCTTATAAATACTCGTATCAGCCATAACAATCCTCCACTAACACATTCTTTTGTATTATGGTATGAGAAATGGAAGAAAATTATGACAAGCACAAAAAAAGCACACCAACAGGACGAATATCTGCCGTTGGTGTGCTTTTTTATTGTTCTACAATAAGTTCTTTAATTGAACGATAGAGATAATCACCGTTTTCAAGCAGTTCGGGACGTTTGATAGCTATTCCCTCGCCTCTGACAACGCTATGCTCGGGGTCGTCGGCCATTATTACCTCTGTGCCGATATACTCCGACAAAAGCTTATCAAAGCCGCGAATACGTGCGCCGCCGCCTGTGAGATACAGACCGTCCTCCTTTATATCGCCGACGATATCGGGAGCGGTGCGCTCAAGAACGGCTCTGACCTCGTTACAAATCGTATGAAGTGCATCATATGTAGCCTCATAGACCTCGCTTGAAGAAATCTCGAAGGTTTGCGGCAGACCCGAAAGCAGATTTCTGCCCTTTGCGACCATAGAAACCTCGAGAGGACTGCTATATGCACAACCAAGCTGTTTTTTGATTTCTTCGGCGGTGAGTGGTCCGATTAAAACATTATACTCCTTTTTAACATAGCGGATTATCAGCTCGTCCAAATCGCGCGAGGCGAGCTTCAGTGACTCACACTCGACAATGCCGCCCATAGAGATTGTAGCGATATCGGTGCAGCCCGCGCCGACGTCAACAACCATACTTCCGTGCGGTTTTGAAAAATCAATTCCCATACCGATTGCCGCGGCAATAGGACTTTCAATAACCGACACGTTTCTTCCGCCAGCAGCCTCCAGCGCGTTTGCAACGGTGTGGTGCTGTATGGGGGTTACGCCTGTGGGCATTGAAACCATTACCTTAGGTCTGGAAATACGGTTACCGAATGCCATTTTAACATATTCCGTAAGCATTGCCTCTGCTGCGTCAAGCGCGGCAATTATGCCGTTTTGAATTGGGAAAACCGTTGTCAGACTGTCGGGCGTTCTGCCATAGGTTTTATAGGCCTGTTCGCCGAAAAGCACAGGCTCCCACGTTTCACTGTCAACCGTAACAACACTGGGTAATTCGAGAATTATTTTACCACCCGATGCAATTACGGTTTTTGACGTGCCAAGGTCGATTGCAATTTCTGTTGCCATTTATATCACCATTTATATTATAGTTAAGTATTTTACTTTTTTCAAGCACCAATAACAGCCGTTACGCAATACACGTTTTCAGCGCCCGCGAGCATAAGCATTCGCGCGCATTCATCCAGCGTTGCGCCCGTGGTTTTAATATCGTCAACCAGCAAAACGTTTTTATAATTATTCGGCAAGGCTTTATAGCTTCCCTTAACGTTTTCAAAACGCTCTCTTGCTGATAACAGGTGCTGTACATTATTGTTTTTACACTTTTTAAGAAGTCGTTTATAGGGAATCAAAAGCTCGCGCGAGACGCGCTTAGCAAGAAGTACGGAATGGTCAAACCGCCACATAGATTCCTCCACCTCGCGACGTCTTTTGCGGTTGCGCGGAACAGAGGTTATGCAGTCAATTTCCAAATCGGGAAAGCTTTTACTAAAGCACTCTGCCATTTCTTTTCCGAAAAAGTCTGCCGAGGTTGTGTTGCTGCCAAACTTATAAAAATATATTGCCTTTTGTGCGGCACCCTCGTTAATATACGGCGATGCCACACCGCGAAAATGATAGGCATAGCGCTTGCAGCAGCAGGATTTTTTAGGATTGCCGCATTTGCTGCAGGTCTTCACAGAAATTGGTTTGAGCAGCGGCAGGCAATTATCACACAAGTGCTGTGACGGATGAATAACCTCACCGCATACGGCACAACGCTTGGGATAAAACAGATATGAAAAACTATTTAAAAACTCCCTCATCAAACGCTTCCTCAATCATATATTTAAGTCCCGTATAGCGCAGGGTTTTTCGGTCGTTTTCCACCATTTTATAAACGGTGTTTCGGTCACCGACGATTATAAGCAAGCGCTTTGCACGTGTTACTGCGGTATATAACAGGTTTCTGTATAAAAGCTGTGACGGCACACAGCAAAGCGGCAGGATTATACAGTTAAACTCACTTCCCTGACTTTTGTGCACGGTTATGGCATATGCAGGCTCCAACTGTGACATATCGCCGCTGTAATACGTTGCGGTGCGGTCGTCAAATCGAACGGTTATAATTCCTGAATATAAATCTATGCTCTCAATAACACCGATATCTCCGTTATACACGCCCGAGCCATGCTCGCCGCGGTCGTCGACCCAATCAATATCATAATTATTTTTGGTCTGCATAACCTTGTCGTTTTCGCGGAAGGAAAATCCACCGTAATGCACCTGCTTTGCACCGTCGGTTTTGGGGTTTAATTTTTGCTGTATCAAAGCATTGAGGTTCTGTGTTCCTGTTTCGAGCTTACGCGAGGGACAAAGCACCTGAATATCCCTTTGCGGCACAAAACCGTACGCCTTTGGTAATCGGTCCGAAATTAAATCCACAACGGTTTTTGCGGTGTCCTCGGCAAGTGGACTGTCCAGCATAAAAAAGTCGGCATCGCGCGAATTAAGCACAGGTATTCTTCCGCCGATAATTACGTGTGCATTGTGGACAATAAGGCTGCTGTCTGACTGTCTGTATATTTTTTTCAGCGCGATAACAGGCAGCCTTTCAGAATCAATAATATCGTGCAGTATATTACCCGCCGAAACGCTGGGCAGCTGGTCGGCATCGCCCACAAGAATGATGCGTGTGCCAAGACGCAGAGCGCGCAGAAGGCTTTCAAAAAGGAGCGCATCCACCATTGACATTTCGTCCACCACAATGACGTCGCACACGAGCGGATTGCGCTCGTTACGGTCAAAATAAGGCTTGTCCCCCTCACCCCACTGAACCTCAAGCAAGCGGTGGAGCGTTTTGGCTTCTCTGCCTGTAAGCTCCGACATACGCTGTGCGGCACGACCAGTCGGTGCGGCAAGCAGAACCTTTAAATCCTTCTGCTCAAAAAGCTCAATAAGACCGTTAAGGGTTGTGGTTTTTCCTGTTCCCGGGCCGCCTGTAAGCACCGTTACGCAATGCTTGAAGGCGGTTTCGATAACCTCTCTTTGTTTTTGGTCATATTTTATATGCAGGCGGTTTTCTATATAATCAATTTCCAGCTCGTCTATATGCATTGCCTTTCCGTTTTCAAGGCAGAGAGCCAGGCGCGAGGCGATATATTCCTCTGCCGAATAGTAATTTGGCAGAAAAACAAACTGCACGTCTTCAATTTGCTTTGTACGAATCTGTAATCCGCGCATTAGCTTATCTGCGGCATTATCCGCGTCATCTTCGGTACATCCAAGCAGCTGAGACACAACCGTGCAAAGCTTTTTGCGCGGAAGACAGGTATGGCCGTTTAGCAAATTGTGGCGGAGCACAAACAAAAGCCCTGCGTTTATTCTGTTAATATTATCCGCAGGTATATTAAGGCTGTCGGCAATTTCGTCTGCGCGGTCAAAGGAAAAGCCGATTTCCTCATCACAGAGGACGTATGGATTTTCATTTATAACCTCAACCGAGCGTTCGCCGTAGCGCTTGTATATTTTCGCGGCATCCTCCGGCGAGGTTTTAAAACGCGCAAGATAAAGCATCAAATCCTGTATGCCGAACTGTTTCATATATTCCTGTGATATGCGCTCTGCTTTTTCGGGGGATATTCCCTTTATTTCGCTAAGGCGCATAGGCTCGTTCTTTATAATCTCAAGCGCGGCATTGCCGAACCTTTTTATAATTTTTGCGGCCGTTGCAGGTCCTATTCCCTTAACCGCTCCGCAGGAAAGATACCTGAGGATAGCCGCCTCGTCTGTGGGGGCCTCCTTTTCGCAGGTGACCGCTTTAAACTGAGGTCCGTAGGTATTGTGAACAACGTACTCACCCGTCAGAATTACGACGTCACCGTGCGACACGTATGGAAAATTACCCGTTGCGACAATCTCTTCACCCGGGATGGAAAGCTTGAAAACGGTATAACCTGTTTGCAGATTTTTATATGTAATGTGCTCTACCCTGCCGCGTAACGTTTCAAACTCGCCGTTCACCGTTTTCATCCCCTTTTTCTTATAACTTCCTCAATATCTTCAAGCTTGCAAAGAACAAAATCTCCGTTTGTTTTTTCAATATGCTTGCATATTTTTCTTTCAGACTCACTTATTCCGCAATCAAGCGCGATAAGCAAATCGGCATAATTTTTACCGTACCAACGCATTTCCTCAAGCTCGGCAGTGACCTGCTCGGCTACGCAGCCCTCGCTCAAGGGCAGAAGCAGAAAGCATTTGCGGCTTTCGGGACGCAAAAAAAGCATCCAAATGCGGTGCAAAATTTCACCGATGCCAACACTTGACAGGAAAAGTGCGATTATTATCAAAATTATCTTAAACATATGCTCACCCCATAACATAATATGGTTGAGCGTAATTTTTTGACAGTGAAAAATAACGGCGAGTCACATAGCGCAATATATCGCGTATGACCCGCCGATTTTTTATTTTATGGTAACCACAACGTTATAGGTGCCTACCTGCCAGATGTTGTCATAGGCCTTTGAATAAACCCTGACAGCCACGGTGTATTCACCTGCGGTTTTACCCGAAAGGTCAGCAACTGCATAAAGGTCGCTTGCTTTCAGCTTGCGCAGAGTTGAACGCGGACCGCAAATTTTAACGTTCTTTATAGACGTTGCGGTTGAGACAAGACCGTTTGTGATGTTCTTGAACTCAAAATTATTAACCGTAAAGGTGCTCTCCTGGAAGCCGTTTGTATTTACCGTTACCGTGACAACCTCAACGTTTTCTGCCAGTTTAACACCGTTTGGCAGTGTGGGTGCAACGTCAAACTTGTTGTTGCTTGAGGTGATGCTGTCAAAATCAATCGGGGCAAGCGAGATTGCATCCAGCTCGTCAACCGTAGTTGCAGGACCAAGCACCGTAACCCTCGTTGCGCTTACATTATAGGGCACGTCGTTTTTGGTGTAATAATCGGGCTTGTTTGCAAAGGTGACCTTAAGCGGAAGAACCTTTTGCTTCAGTATTGGAACGGTAATCTTTACCTCTTCGGTTGGGATGGAGTAAACACTGCTGTCAAGCTCGTTACCGTCTGCATCATAAAGGTGAAGCGCCGCGCTGAAGGATTCTGTCGCGCTCAACGTCTCGTTAACCTTTGCAACGGCAACAACACGGGCGATTTTAGAAAGCTCACTTCTCGGTCCGGTGATGGCAACGGTTGCATCAGCATTGTTGCTGACCGTTGGTGTATCGGCAACCAAGCCCGACACGGCAACCGCACCGATAGCCTCAACCTCAACGTCGAACTGCTTTGTATCGGTATAGTCGAAAACTGCCGTAACCTTTGCAGGTGTAATGCCAACAATATTTACACCGCCCGTTGCGGACGCTGCATTAAGTGCAATATCATATTTTCCTGCTTCTGTAACGTCGGCAAGCGGCAAAGCAACCGAAATGTCGGTCGCCTCAAGAGAGGCGAGAACGTAGCTCGGTCCGCTGACCTTTACGGTGGCTGTCGGAGAGCTTATGGAAATCAAATCAAGACCCAGCTCGCCGGCGGCGGTGCCGTCTGTAACGACGGAAATCGTTATGTTACTGAAGGTGGTATCACGCTCGGGATTTTCCACGATTGTGATGCCCATCCAAAAAACAAAAGCAGTAACCAAGGAGAATATAAGCACAAACTTGTTGTTGGAAAACAGTTTTTTGAAAAAATCTTTTTTTACTGCCACTTTAATTCTCCTTTCAATTATTTGCGTACAAACTTATTTTTTATTTTAGTAAAGAAACTGTCCCCTGCAATTCTGCTTTCATCGACGAAAAGCAGTCGGTTTAGTTCTTCACGCAGGGTAATCATATTGTAGTTACGTTTAATCTCGCCGTTGACAGCGACAGATATGGTGCCTGTTTCCTCAGACACAACCACAACTGCGGCATCGGAGTTTTCGCTGAGGCCAATCGCAGCTCTGTGTCGGGTGCCAAGGCTTGAATTAATGTTTTCGTTAGAGGTCAGCGGCAAAATACAGCCTGCCGACAGTAGCCTTCCCTCACGCAAAAGGAGTGCACCGTCGTGAAGAGGTGACTTTGGGAAGAAGACGTTTGAAATGAGCTGTGTGGAAGCCTCTGCATCAATCAGGGTACCTGTGTCGGCAATTTCGCTGAGGAGGGTGGAACGCTCAAACACTATAAGAGCACCGATTTTCTGCTCCTGCATGGAGGCACAGGATTTACAAACCGCGTCGATACAGTGGAGCAGATTCTCGCTTTCGTCGTTTATCACCCTCGAGCCGCCAAGCTGACCGCGACCGACACGTTCAAGCACGCGACGAAGCTCGGGCTGGAAAATTATTGCAACGACGACAATCGCAGAATCGATAAGCTTATTAAGCAGCCACTTGAGTGTAACCAAGTCCAGCCACTGTGCAAGCAGGAATATGATGAGCAGCATAAACACGCCCTTCATAAGCTGACCTGCACGTGATTTTTTAAAGAAGTCAACGCACTTGTAAATTACGAAGGCAATAACAAGAATATCAATAATGTCAAAAACCCTTATGTTTTTAAGGGCGAAAAAAACCTGTTCAAAAACGCCTGCTAATGAACTGAAAAAGCTTCCCACGGTTTCACATCCTCACTTCCAAAAATATCTCTATTTTATTTTATCATATAATAAAATATATTCAATAGTTTTTTTGCAACTTTTTTCGATTATTTTAGTGTTTTTATGGCCTTTAGAAGTGATAAAACATCGGTTTTTGTGTTATATACCGATGGGCATACACGCACAGTGCCGACATCGACCGTGCCGAGTGTTTTATGCGCGAGCACCGCGCAATGAAGTCCTGCACGCACTGCTATGCCGTTTTTTGACAGGTGTGCAGCCGTTTCCATACTGTTTTTACCCTCCACGTTAAAGGAAAGCACAGGGGCATATTTATCCGCTGTGGGACGCGCGGTGTAAAGCCTGACCCCCGGCAAAGTATAAAGCCCGTCATAAAGTGTTTGCAAAAGGGATATTTCGTGCCGGTGAATTTTTTTGAGTCCCTGCGTTTCCAAAAAATCTATTCCTGCCTTAATACCCGCTATTCCCGGAACGTTGAGCGTGCCGCTTTCAAGCCTTTCGGGCATATCCTTAGGCTGCTTCAGCATATTCGAAAAGGTTCCTGTTCCACCCTCTATAATGGTGTCATTAAGCGGCTTTTTACATATAAGAATTCCTGTGCCCATGGGCGCATATAGTCCTTTGTGTGCCGCCACACACAGATAATCTATGCCATCACTCATATCAATGGGTATTATTCCTGCCGTCTGCGCTGCATCGACAATAAAGGTTATGCCCTTTTCCCTGCACAGCTTACAAAGCGCACGTATCGGCATAATTTCACCTGTGACGTTTGACGCGTGTGTGCATATTATTAATTTCGTATTACTTCTTATAAGGTGTTCAAATGACCTATAGGTTGCTTCATTATCCCCCACAATAACCTTTGCGATATCAAGCTCTATCACCCCGTCCTCTGCAAGCTTATAAACAGGGCGCAGAACAGCGTTATGCTCATATGATGAAATTATCACGTGGTCGCCCTTTTTCACCATCCCCTTTATCGCCATATTAAGCGAGAGGGAACAATTAAGTGTAAAGACAACCTCGGACGGTTCTGCACCAAAAAAATCTGCCACCCTTTCCCGCGCGGAATACACAAGCATTGCTGCACTCTCGGATAGTGCGTGGCCGCTTCTGCCCGGGTTTGCGGAATATTTGCTGAGAGCAGTACTGACCGCGTTTATTACCTGTTGCGGTTTTCTGCCTGTTGTCGCTGCGTTATCAAGATATATCAATATATTCCCTCCCTTTTAAAAAACGCCACTGCTTCCGTGGCGTTTTTTTGCTTATTTTTCAATAATTTCAAGAATTTTTATGCCTGCACTTCGCAAAAGCTCTTCTATTTTTTCGATGTCGCCCGAAACCGTAATACTATACCCACAACCGTTTTTGAGTCCGCTTTTTGTCTTTTCCATATTTGCTTTATATCCGTTGCGCCTTAACAAATCGCGTCCCCTAATGGCGTATGTGACGGTTCCTGTAACGACCATATAATTATGCATATTTTTTTCACTCCAATAGGACGACAGTATATCGTATCAAGACAATACACTATATACTATGCGGACTGGCATTTTTTGGGCAAACAAAAAAACACCTGTGAATCACAGGTGTTTTAATTTTATGCTTGACTCTTTCGGCCGAAAATATCTATAACGCCTTTCTTTTGCAGTCCGTAAACAACAATTATTGCTATCGGACAGAGGAAAAGTCCGATTATTCCGAAAAGCCGTAATCCCACAAAGATTGCAAGCAGGGTTATCAGCGGATGGAGACCTACCTGGTCACCGATTACCTTAGGCTCTAAGAAGTTTCTAACAATGACGACAACCAGATAAATTACAGCAAGGCCAATCGCGCGCCAGATGTTGCCCGAAATTAGTGAAATTATCGCCCAGGGTATGACGACGGCGCCAGTGCCCAAAACCGGCAGCACGTCAACAAACGCAACGATTGCGGCAACGCTGACGGGATTTTTAACCCCAATAATCGCAAAGCCGATGCTGAGCTCTGCAAAGGTTATAAGCATCAGCAGCAAATAGCCCTTTAAAAGTTTAAACACGCTTTCAAAGAAAATTTTCTTAATTTCTGCAATTATCAGGTTGGCCCTGTTTGAAATGTGTCTGTGCAAAAACGCCATTAAAACGTCATAGTCCTTGGCGATATAGCAGCTTGCAACAACCGTAACAATAATTGTTATAAGAAGGCTGGGTGCATCCTTTGCAACGATTGTGGCTGAGGATGACAAAAGACTTGTCACAACGTCGGTCAGTTTTTTCAAAAAGGTGTCCGGCAGGTTTTGAATTGCAGAGGAAACACTTTCGGGAAGTTCTTTCATAAAGTCGGAAAACTTTGCGTTAACGTCACCAAAAACATCCTTAACAACCGTCAGATACGAGGGAGCTATAGAAATGAAGTGCGATGCCCTGTTATAAAGAAAAACGCAAAGCCAGGATAAAAGCACAAGTGTGAGCAAATACAGTATAATTACGAGCAACACCGAAACGAGGCTTTTTTTGATTTTCAACTTTTTCTCAATAAACTGTGCAGGTCGCTGTACCAAAATTGCAAGAAGAAGACCTATCACAAACGGCAACAGATATATCGTGCAAAATTTGAACAAAAAATATAGCATTGCGGCTATGAGCACAACAAACGCCGTATCAATCAAAAAGCGTTTTTTATATTCAACATTCACTTATAAATCCCTCCAAATCTGTCAATATAATAACCTATTTTTCCCAATATATCAATATTTATATTTAAAATTAACAAATTTTTATTATTTACTTGATTTTAGTAAAAATATGTGGTATTATCCTCTTTGTTAAAAAACAACTGTTTTTGGGTGGTGGACAAAAGATGCGTAAAAACAAACTCGCGCTTGTGAACATTTCGGCCTTGCCCGAAATATTTGTCGGCGTGCTTAAAGCAAAACAAATGCTCGCCTCCGGCGACGTTAAAACTGCGTCTGAGGCCGCTCAAAAATGCGGCATATCACGCAGTGCTTTTTATAAGTATAAGGACAGCGTTTTTCTTTATAACGAACAAAACGTTGTGAATCTGCGTGCCCAGCTTTTGGACGAGGCTGGCATTTTATCCGAATTCCTTGCTGTGCTGTACAAATATAATGCCAACGTTTTAACCGTTAATCAGGGTATTCCGTCTGATAACGTTGCGGCACTGACCGTTTCGGCAAGGATTGACACCGAAAAATATTCTGTTGACGACATTCTTGAGGCGCTGACCTCACTTCAGGGTGTCGTATCGGCAGAGAGAATAATTTAGTTTAAGGAGATACACATGGTAGACGTAGCAATTATTGGACACGGCGTTGTCGGCTCGGGTGTGGCAGAAATCATTCTAAACCACAAAGAGCTTTTGGCGCAAAAGGCAAAAAATGAAATTAACCTTAAATATATTCTTGACATACGTGATTTTGACACTCTTCCCTACAGCGACAAATTCACAAAGGATTTTAACGACATTTTAAATGATGACGACATTCGCGTTGTTATTGAAACCGCAGGCGGAGCAACCTTTGCGTATGACTATGTTAAAGCCTGCCTTTTAAAAGGCAAGAGTGTTGTAACCTCTAATAAAGAGCTTGTTGCGGCCAAGGGTGCAGAGCTTTTGCAGATTGCAATGGACAACAACATCAACTTCCTTTTTGAAGCAAGTGTTGGCGGCGGTATCCCTGTTTTGCGTCCTATTGCACAATGTCTTGCAGCTAACGACCTTACCGAAATTACCGGTATTCTCAACGGAACGACAAACTTCATTCTCACCAAGATGATTAGAGAGAATATGCAATTTGACGATGCACTTTCTATGGCGCAGCGTTTGGGCTATGCCGAGCGCGACCCATCCGCCGATATTGACGGACACGATGCGGCCAGAAAAATCTGCATTCTCGCTTCTCTTGCGTTTGGAAAGCACGTATATCCCGACCAGATTAAGACCGACGGTATCAGAGGAATGCTGCTATCCGACATTGCACTTAACGCAAAGATGGGTTACGTGACCAAGCTTGTCGGCAATGCCAAGGTTTTGGAGAACGGCAAAATAACTGCCGCGGTTTCCCCTGCTGTTATTAAGAACACCGACATTATTTCCAGCACAGAGGATGTATTTAACATAATCAAGGTGCGCGGCGACGCGATTGGCGACGTTGCATTTTACGGCAGAGGCGCAGGAAAGCTCCCCACTGCAAGTGCGGTTGTTGCCGACGTTATTGATTGTGTTAAGCACCTGCACGCGAGAAAATATTTATTCTGGTCCGAGGGTGACAAGGATTACGTTGTCAATCCCGAAACTGCTGCTTTTTCTTACCTTGTTATCGCTGACGATAAGCACAAGGCGGCAATTATGGCTGAATTTAACGCTGACACCGCTTGCGAGGCTGACGGAAGCTTTGGCTTTATTCTCAAGAAAGCCACAAAATGCGATTTAAAGGCAAGACTTGACAAAATAGGTGTTGAAGGATACAGAATATTCAGGGTTATTGATTAACAAAGAACATATTTTTGTTGTATTATGTAACAGACAGAGATATAATATATCTGTTTGACAAGCTTTACAGTACCGAGATAACGGAGGAATTTTATGGCACTAATTGTAAAGAAGTTTGGCGGCTCATCGGTTGCCAACAACGAAAAGCTACTCAACGTGGCAAAAATTATTGAAAGGGATTATAAAGCCGGCAATGACGTAATTGTTGTTGTTTCGGCACAGGGTGATACCACGGACGAACTGCTTGAAAAAGCACACTCCATAAACCCGAAGGGTCCCTCAAA
>CALDPI010000285.1 GCA_937912045.1 uncultured Clostridia bacterium | reverse complement strand
TTTGTTAGAGTTTTTAGAGCCGACGGAAACCTTTTCCGCCGCAGATTATGTAAACCTCGCAAGACAGGAAATTATAGCGATAAATAGCAGGGGAAACCTTCCGATATTGGTCGGTGGAACAGGACTTTATGTAAACTCCATTGTCGATAATATAGAGTTTACGAGTCAGGCAACAAACGAGGGCCTTCGCGCTTCGCTTGAACGCGAGTTTGATGAGCTCGGTGGGGAAGAGATGCTCTCCCGACTGGCAGAGTTCGACCCCGAAAGTGCCGCACGTCTGCACGCTAATAATCGCCGCAGAATTATCCGCGCGTTCGAGGTTTACAGGCAAACGGGCAAAACGGTGACAGAGCAGAATGCGCAGTCAAGAAAGAATCCGTCACCTTATGACCTTGTTATGCTCGGCATAACCTATAAGGACAGGGAAAAGCTATACGAGCGCATAAACCTGCGCGTCGATAAAATGCTGGAAAACGGCCTTTTGGAAGAGGCAAAGAAAAGTGTTTCACTTGTCGGCAAGGGCGCAGGACAGGCCATTGGCCATAAGGAGCTTTTGCCGTATTTGCGCGGTGAGATGCCGTTTTCCTTGGCTGTTGAAAATCTCAAGCGCGAAACAAGGCGCTACGCCAAGCGCCAGCTCACCTGGTTTGGTCGGGATGAGCGCATAAATTGGCTCTACGCCGATACGGAGGACGTTGTCTTTTCGGGACAAAAAATTATAAGGAGGTTTGCAAATGAAGGATAAATCATCGGTCGGAACGGGCGGAAAAATCGTAACAGCATTGCTTTTTTTGCTCTTTCTCGTATATTTTGTTTATCAGGCCTTTGCAACCCTCATGCCGCTCACCACAGGCACCGCCGTTTATTATAAAACCTATGACGGCGTTCAGACGGTGGGCACCATAATACGTGATGAAAAAATGCTAAACACCGATAAGAACGGCGTGCGTTATTTCGTCGTTGGTGATGGTGAAAAGGTTTCCAAAAACGGAACGGTTGCCAACCTGTATTCCTCCAAGCAGGATGCACAGGTTTATACCGATATGAAAAACCTTGAAAATAAGATTGCCTCCATCAAAGAGGTGCAAAGCTATAACAATACCGAGGCGGTCGACCTCGAAATTTTAAACAGGAAAATAGATACCGAACTCATCGGGCTCATAGGCTCCTGCCAGGATGGTGTCTTTGAGGACAGTCGCTCCCACGCGGACGAGCTGCTTAAGATATTAAACCGCAAAAAAATTGCAGTAGGTGAGGAGCAGGATTACAGCGGTGTTCTCTCACAGCTCACCTCACAGTATAATTCACTTGCCGCAAATGCACCTGCCGCCGTCGGTACAATCCGCTCGGACGTTTCGGGTTACTTCGTTTCAACGGTTGACGGATTTGAAAAAATACTCACACCCGAGGCAGTTAAAACCCTCACCCCCGACAAGCTTGAAAGCCTCACCCCCGATGAAGTGCAGGACGGCGCCGTCGGCAAGGTGGTGTCGGATTACACCTGGTATATCGCCTGCACAATGTCACTTAAGGATTCGGCACGCTTTAAAATCGGTGATACGGTAAAGCTTAAAACCACCCTCAAAACCGCGAGCGAGCTGAGCGTTACGGTCGATTCCATAAACCTCGGCAAAGATGACCGCGTGGTAATGGTGTTTTCCTGCCGCAATATGAACGGCGATTTGGCGGTTATGCGCACAATTCCCATAACGGTCGTAATGGGTGAGTATGAGGGCCTGCGCGTCAGCAACAAGGCTGTGCGCATTGTGGACGGAAAAACAGGCGTTTACGTCATTTCGGGAATGCAGGCAAAATTTGTCGCTATCGATATTGTCCATTCGGCAAGCGGTTATACGCTTTGCAAAATAAACGAGGGCAACAACGGCTCAAGCCTTCGCCTGTATGACGAGGTTATAGAGAAAGGAAAAAATCTGTATGACGGAAAAATCATTCGCTGACAGTTTTGATGCGAACTATGCTGAAATATGCGAAAAAATTAAAACAAGTGCCGAAAAATCGGGCCGCACCGCAGACGATATAATCCTGCTTGCCGCCACCAAAACCGTCAGCGCAGAAAACATAAATTACGCAATCGGTAAGGGCATAAGCTATATCGGCGAAAATCGCGTGCAGGAGCTGCTTTCAAAGGATGCCTTGGTAGAGCGCGACGCCCACCGCCATTTTATCGGTCACCTGCAAACCAACAAGGTAAAGGATATCGTCCCGCGCGTTGAGATGATACAGTCGGTTGATTCGGTCCGCCTTGCAAACATCATCGGACGTGAGGCTGTGAAGTGCGGAAAGGTTATGGATATTCTGCTCGAGGTTAATATCGGCGGCGAGGAAAGCAAATCAGGCTTCCCCCCGAGTGACGTGTACGAAGCGGTGGACGAAATCTCAAAAATTGACGGTGTTTGCGTAAAAGGCATAATGTCAATTCCGCCCGTCTGCACCGACCGTGAAATACAACGCGGATATTTTAATAAACTTCACGATATTTTTGTTGACATATCGCATAAAAAATTAGATAATAGTAATAGATTATATCTTTCGATGGGAATGTCTTCGGATTACGACCTCGCCATCGAGTGCGGCGCTAATCTGGTCCGTATCGGAACGGCACTGTTCGGCGCGAGAAATTATATTCAAAAGGAGAACTGAATTATGGGCTTTTTTGATGATGTAAAAAAGGTATTCATTCCACAAGAGGACGATTATGAGGATGAAACCTTGGTAGAGGAAGAAGAGGAAGTAGAGGAGGAAAAGCCTCGCAGAGAGAGCACAGCCCGCCTTTTCCAGAGCGACAGAAAAAAGGTCGTAAGCTATACACCCAGCCTCTCACAGATGCAGGTTGTCCTCTGCAAGCCCGAGCGTTTTGAGGACGTCCCCTCGGTTGCAGACCACCTGAACGATAAAAAGACCGTCGTGCTCAATCTTGAGTCGGCCAACCGTGAAACCTCAAGAAGAATAATCGACTTTTTGAGTGGCGTGGCATACGCCAACCACGGCAACATCAAAAAAATTGCCAACAGCACCTTTATCGTCACACCCAACGACGTCAACGTGATGGGTGAGCTTATGCTCGACGATTTTGAGAGCGGTAACATATACTTTTAACAAATAGCTGACGGGGTGAAAAAATCCCGTCAGCTTTAAGGCTTTTTTAACATAGAAAACAGGGGGAAGATTATGTATAACGCAAACGATATAAGAAACGTAAGATTTTCAAAACAGATGAACGGATATAAGCAGGAAGAGGTTGACATTTTTCTTGACAGTATTGAGCAGGATTATCAGCAGTTTGATTCAAAATTTGCCGAGCTTAATGCGCAAATCCTGACCCTCAAAAAAGAAAACGACGACCTTAAAATATCTCAGTCCGGTCTTCAGAACGTGCTCGTTTCTGCACAGAAGCTTGCCGACCAGATTGTAGAAGAGGCAAAGAAATCGGCAGAAGAAATCATTGTCGAGGCCAAGGTCCGCGCAGGCGAAATTACCAAGACCGTCGAAGAGCAGGCCGCAGCCGACAAGCTTGTTGCAGAGCAAAACAAGCAGCGTGCCGCCGCAGAATATGCCG
>CALDPI010000284.1 GCA_937912045.1 uncultured Clostridia bacterium | reverse complement strand
AACCAAAAGTTGATAAATCAATTGCAAGTGAGGCTCTTCTTAAAGGTGGTTCAGCCGATATATCATCCAAGCAGAGATTTGTGGATTTCTTACCTCATTGGCTTAACACAGCCAAACCGACGGTAGCAGGAAGTACATATAACTCATATCTTCTTAATTCAAACAAAGTTATTGCTTACTTTAATGAAAAGTATCCTGATATTCTTCTTAGTGAAGTAAATGGTCTTATAATACAGCAATTTTATAATGACTTATATAACAGAGGTTTGTCTGCAAATACCGTAAAACATTATCACGCTCTCTTACACCGTGCCTTTAAGTATGCGATAAAAATGGATATACTCAGTAGTAATCCTACAGAGAAAACGGAACGTCCAAAACTTTCCAGATATGCAGCAACGTATTACAATGAAAAAGAACTTGAAGAACTTTTTAAAGCATTTGAGGGGGATAGAATGGAATTGGTTGTTTATATTGCAGCTTATTATGGTTTGAGACGTAGTGAGATTTGTGGTTTGAAGTGGGACGCAATTGATTTTGATAAAAAAACAATTACAGTATGCAGAAAAATCGTAAGCAAATTTGATAATGGCAAAGAAGAAATTGTATGTCAGGACGAACTCAAAACAGAAGCAAGTAAACGTACTCTTCCTTTGATTCCGAAAATTGAAAAAATGCTTAGAGAAAGAATGTTTCTTGAAGTTCATTATTCTCGTTTACTGAAAAAAGGCTATAATCACGACTATGACGGCTTTGTTTGCAGGGATAATTTAGGTGAGCTTATCACACCGAGTTATGTCACCGACCACTTTAAACACATCATTGATAAAAATAATATGAAGCACTTAAGATTTCACGACCTCAGACATTCTTGTGCAAGCCTTCTTCTTGCGAATAACATTCCTATGAAAGCTATACAAGAGTGGCTCGGTCATTCAACGTATACCGTTACGGCGAATTTTTACAGTCATCTCGACTATCAGTCAAAAATTGAATCAGCAGAAACAATAGCAAGAGTACTTGGTGGAGGGGATAGCGAGTAAAAATGAGTCATATGTATCTGAGTAGATATGTATATCGTCAAATAAAAAAGCACGAGATTTCTCTCGTGCCTTGAACTTATGGTGCCGCTGACCGGACTTGAACCGGTACGCTGTCGCCAGCGAGGGATTTTCTTACCACACTATGTTACCATAGCCATACAAGAATGTATGTTGTAGTCTGGACTTTGTCTTTACCATATCTTTAAAGACTTAGGTAGTCGGTGTAAAGTCTCTACACTCACCCTTACGGGTTAGCACGGCGTTCTGTTTGCGCCTTCACCGTTTTAGCCGACTTCTACTCTACAAATTTCTTTGTAGGCACTCTCTGTGTAAAAACACAGACGCACAATTATGTGTGTGCGTACAAACATTAAAGTCCCTTGTGTCTGCCTATTCCACCACAGCGGCGAGAACAATACTAATAATATAATATTTGACCCATTATGTCAAGGGAAAAAATCATAATTTAATAGTCCTCTAAAAAGCTGTGAACCTCTTTTCCGTCACTCTCACGGTATGCAGGCAAAGAGCCGATATTTACATTATGCATACTGCGGAAGAGATTCTTATCAACCTCAGGGTTGGTTTTGCGAAGCTCGGCAATCAGGCGCTTGATTTCACGCCTTTTTGAAAGCTCCTCGTGCTCCTCGCTCTGCTCTGTGAATCTGCACGCACAGCGTAAAAATGTAAGCTCGTTATATTTGCTCCACGCAATAATGTCGCGCTCTGCCACCTTGTAAAGCGGACGGATAAGCTCCATTCCCTCAAAGTTAAGACTCTTGAGCTTTGGCATCATTGTCTTGATTTCGCTGCTGTACATCATACTCATAAGCAGCGTTTCAATCGCGTCGTCAAAGTGATGCCCAAGCGCAATTTTATTACAGCCGAGTTCTTTTGCCTTGGCGTATAAAAAACCGCGGCGCATACGTGCACAAAGATAGCAGGGCGAGCCGCCGGCCGCCGTCACAGTCTCAAAAATGTCGCTTTCAAAAATTTTAATGGGGATATTTAAAAGCTTGGCATTTTCCTCAATCAGTTTTCGGTTCTGCGGGTTGTACCCAGGGTCCATAACGATGTATTCGGCGCTGAAAGGCACCTCGCTGTGACGCGAAAGCTCCTCAATGCATTTTGCAAGCAGAACAGAATCCTTTCCGCCCGAAATGCAAACGGCGATTTTGTCGCCCGCCTCAATCAGTTTATAGTCCTTAACAGCGCCAATAAAGTTGTGCCATATGCTTTTGCGGTATTTGGTTATAATGCTACGCTCTATAAGCTTAAAGCGTTCCATTTACATACTCTCCGGTGCAGAAATTTTAAGTGCGGTAAGCACGTTTTTAATAACAGTACCCGTAGCAGTGCAGAGTGCAAGACGTGCCTGTAAAAGCTTTTCATCAACACCCTTGATTCTGCAGCTGTTATAAAACTTGTGAAACTGTGCCGCAACCGTAACAACGTAGTGGGTGAGCTTTGCAGGGTCATATGACGCTGCAGCGTTTTCAACCGTCTTTGTAAATGCGGCAAGCAGATTTATAAGCTCGCGCTCCTCAGGTAGAGAGAGCAGGGAAAGCTCACTCTCTGTGCAGGCGCGCGGTGTTATACCCTCGCTTTCGAGATTGCGTAAAATGCTGCAGATGCGTGCATATGCGTACTGAACGTAGTAAACAGGGTTCTGGCTGGATTCCTCAACAGCTAAATCGAGGTCGAAGTCAAAGTGACTGTTTGGCTCACGAAGGTTGAAGAAGAAACGAGCCGCATCAATCGGAACCTCTTCAAGTAGGGTTACGAGTGTAATTGCCTTGCCGGAGCGTTTCGATGCCTTAATAACCTCGCCGTTGCGTACAAGACGTACCATCTGCATAAGCACAACGTCAAGCTTGTCAGCCGAGACCCCCAAAGCCGAAAGTGCCGCTTTAAGACGGGGAACATAGCCGTGGTGGTCGGCTCCCCAGATGTTAATGGCCTTGTCAAAGTCGCGAGTTACAAGCTTGTTATAGTGGTATGCAATGTCGGGCGCGACATAGGTGGGAATACCGTTAGAGCGCACAAGCACGAAATCCTCGCTGCCAAACTGCTCACCGCTGAACCATAAGGCACCCTCTTTTTCATAGGTGTGTCCGCTTTTCTTGAGCAGTTCAATAATTCTCTGGGTTTCGCCCGAAGTGTGCAGACTGCTCTCCTTGAACCATGTGTCATAATCAATTCTGTACTGCAAAAGGTCATCGTGCAGAGCCTTAATATTTTTAGGCAACGCAAACTCGACAAGAGCCTTTTTACGCTCTGCGGAATCACACTCTACAAAGCTGTCGCCAAACTTTTCGGAAAAGGCCTTTGCGTGCGCCACAATATCGGCGCCATGGTAAGAGTCCTCA
>CALDPI010000283.1 GCA_937912045.1 uncultured Clostridia bacterium | reverse complement strand
CCGCATCGGTCATACGGTTTACGTTATATGGATTAGTCGAGTATCTTATTGTATTAAGGTCTGCTATAAGTGACTTATTACCTATTGCAAAACCAAGTCTGGCACCAGCCATACTGCGTGATTTTGAAAACGTGCCAACGCAGAGCAGGTTATCATATTTTTCAGTAAGCCGAACACAGCTTTCCCCGCCAAAATCAACGTAGGCCTCATCAATCAGCACAACACCGTCGGGATTGGACTTGACAATTTCTTCAATCTCATAAAGCGAAAGCGCCATTCCCGTCGGCGCATTCGGATTGGCAATTACAACGAGTTTGTTTTTACCCAAAAAAGCCTTCGTGTCGATGGAAAAATCATCACACAGCGGTATAATCTCGGTTTCCACCCCGTGAAGCTCAGCAAAAACCTTGTAAAAGCCATATGTAATGTCGGGGAACATAGCGCCCAGCTCGCCATATGCCATAAAAGCAAAGTTGAGAATGTCGTCCGAGCCGTTGGAAAGAAAGACGTTCTCAGCCCTAACACCGTAAAGTTCGGCAAGCTCGCGCCTCAACACCTTGCATTCGGGGTCACAGTAAAGACGGAGTATCTTGGCAGCCTTAGAGTTAACCGCCGATAAAACGCGTCTTGAGGGCGCATAAGGTGACTCGTTGGTGTTGAGCTTAATATATGCCTTGTCCTGCGGCTGTTCGCCCGGGGTGTATGCCTCAAGAGAGGCAAGTCGCCCGTTTAAAAATCTGCTCATTATTTTTCATCCTCAAATCTGATAGTAGCGCTTTTAGCGTGCGCCGAAAGTCCCTCTTGCTCCGCAAAATAGGCAACATTGTCGGCCACCTTTTTAAGAGCGTCCTTTGTGTAATAGGTGTATTGCGATTTTTTCACAAAATCGTCAACAGACAGGGGACTCGAAAATCTCGCCGTACCCGACGTGGGAAGCGTGTGGTTGGGTCCTGCAAAATAGTCGCCCAAGGCCTCAGGACAGTAGCGTCCCATAAATATACTACCCGCATTTTTAATTTTGTCAAGGTAATCAAACGGGTTGTCAACGCAAAGCTCAAGATGCTCAGGTGCAATCTCGTTGGCAACAGCAATAACGTCTGTAATGTTTTTGGCAACAATAATTTTTCCGTTTTTGTCAATGGACACGCGTGCAATATCCTCGCGAGGAAGCGTTTTTAACTGCTTTTCAATCTCGTCGCGCCCCTGCATTGCAAGCACCATATTATCGGTTACAAGCACCGCGCTTGCATTTTTGTCGTGCTCAGCCTGTGATAAAAGGTCGGCGGCAACAAACTTCGGATTAGAGCCGCCGTCAGCAATAACCAGAATTTCGCTCGGCCCTGCAATCATATCAATGGAAACTCTGCCGAAAACCTGTCTTTTAGCTTCTGCAACAAAGGCATTGCCCGGTCCCACAATCTTGTCAACCTTGGGTATGCTCTCTGTGCCGTAGGCGAGCGCCGCAACAGCCTGTGCACCGCCAACCTTGAAAATGCGGTCAACACCGGCAATTTTCGCCGCCGCGAGAATAACAGGGTTTACCTTGCCGTCGAACGACGGGGGAGTGGTGATGCAAATTTCATTACAGCCTGCAAGCTTCGCAGGAATGCTGTCCATCAAAACGGTGGAGGGGTATGCCGCCGTGCCACCGGGAACGTAAAGACCGACCTTTTCAATCGGTGTGACCTTCTGCCCTGTGATAACACCGTCCTTTTCGCTTATTATAAAGCTGTTACGCACCTGCTTTTCGTGAAAAGCCTTAATGTTTTCTGCCGCTTCCTTTAATATTTTTATAAAACGCGGCGGAACGGATAAAAATGCCTCGTCAATTTCTTCGTCGGTCACCTCAAGAGAGGAGAGCAGCGCGTTGTCAAACCTCTTGCAGTATTCAAAAAGCGCCCTGTCACCGTTGTTTTTAACGTTTTCAATTATCTCGGCAACAACGTCCGAAACGTCGGCGGTGCTTGTTTCTCTTGCAAAAATCTCATCGGCGGAAAGCTCGCCGTATTTCATAATCTTAATCATTGTCTTGCTTCACCTGTTTCAAAAGTTCTCGTTTTATGTTTTCAATTTTCTCAGCCTTAAAGCTGTAGGATGCCTTATTTGAGATAAGACGTGCGCTTATCGGCACAATCGTCTCAAACGGGGAAAGGTTGTTCTCCTTTAAGGTTTTGCCCGTTTCAACAATATCCACAATAACGTCCGAAAGCTCCAAAATCGGTGCAATCTCGATAGAACCGTTGAGGTGTATAATGTCAATGTCACGGCACTTCTGCGCGTAATACTTTTTGGCAATGTTAGAAAACTTTGTTGCAACGCGGAGTGTTTTGCTCTGGTCGTCAGAAAAATCATCCTTTGCGGCAACAGCCATTCTGCATTTGCCAATGTTCAAATCCAAAAGCTCGAAAACGTCGGGCTCATATTCAAGCAAAATATCCTTACCGGCAACACCGATGTCGGCTGCACCGCGCTCAACGTATATAGCAACGTCAGACGGCTTAACCCAGAAATACCGCACACCCTTTTCGGCGTTTTCAAATATTAGCTTGCGGTTGTTTTCTTTAATTGCAGGGCACTCAAAGCCTGCGTTTTCAAACATAGAATAAACCTTTTCGCCAAGGCGTCCCTTTGGCAGCGCCACGTTTATAAACTGCGCCTCTGCGGCAGGCACCTCGCCCAAGCGCTCCAGCGTGTCAAGATACACAGCAAAGCCCACAGCCTTGCTCTTTCTGCCCATACGCTTCATCAGCTCGTCATATTGACCGCCCGACAGCACGCGGGAAGAAATGCCGTTTATGTATCCTTTAAAGACAATGCCGCTGTAATATCTGCCTGTGCTGACGGTGCTGAAATCGATAAACACGTTGTTTTCATAGCCCTTTTCCTTGAGCTTCGCATAGGTCTGCATAAGAACGGATAAAGCGTTTTTACTTTCGTCACCGCCCGAGATCTCAGCCAAAGAGGCGAGAGCCGCATCAGCGTTTTTATAGCTTTCAATAAGTCTGCACAGCACACCGAACTGCCACTCGTCGCAAATACTTTTAAGCGCGCCTGCGTTCTTTTCCGCAATCGCCGTGATAACGTCGTTTTTCTTTTCGTCGCTAACGCCGTATTCACAAAGCAGAGCGCGAAGCAGCCCCACGTGTGAAATATGCAGCATAAAATCGGGGGATATAAGCGCAAGACTTTGCGCCGCAAGGAAGGTAACCTCAAAAACCTGGGCGGAGGTTATGTTGCCAATGCATTCAATACCCGTCTGCATAATTTCTTTATAAGTGTGCGAGCTTTCGGAAATGCGGTAAACGTTTTCATTATAATAAAACTTTTGCGGCTCGCCGTCATCTTTGGAGTTTTTAATGATGGAAAGGGTAACGTCGGGCTTGAGCGCCAAAAGCTTGCCTCCCACGTCGTTAAAGGTTATAACCCCGTCGGATACGAGAAAATCTTTATTCTCGGAATAAAGGTCGTATTCCTCAAATTTGGACATCTTAAAAGGGCGGTAGTTATAATCACTATATAACTTGCGCAGGGTGAAAACCGCACGCTCGTCGTTTTTAAGTAAACTGTAATCAAAGGTCAAAGTTATTCACCCAGCCTTTCAATAACAGTCTTATATCCGCCGTCACCGTAGTTTAAGCACTTGCTTACGCGGCAAATCGTTGCGGTACTTGCGCCGGTCTGTTTGTTAATGTCAATATAACTCTGCCCCTCGCAAAGAAGACAGGCAACCTCAAGACGCTGTGCCATTGCATCAACCTCCTGTATGGTGCAGATATCCTCAAAAAATGCGGCGCACTCCTCTTCGCTCTTAAGCGCAAGCACAGCCTTCAACAGTTTTTTAATGTCATTTCGGTCTTTTTTTAACATAAAGCACATACTCCTATTAAAAAATTACTTTACCATTCTACCACATCACCGCGCTAAAGTCAACCCTAAGTTTAATATATTTTTCATCACTTCAAATAATACGAAAAAATACCCCTCGGACCACCGTCTATGCGGTTCCAAGGCCTCGCGGCATAAGTGGAAACGGGTTTTGTTTTTAGTAAAAAGATATATAATTTAGCTTAGATGTCAACACTACATACTAAAAATGTTATGTGACTGTATCTGCACTGTCCTGTTTTTGTATATAAAAGTTATATAAATCAATTTTTGCAGATAAACTTTTACGGGTGTTACAATTTTACAGGAAAATAATCATACAACCATACAAATATGCGCAACTTGCGTTGACAAATGTTAATAAATATAGTATAATATACACAACAAAAAGCGAGAGGCGGTGGACCAAATGTTTCATTTGTCTGAAAGGGTGTTTTTGATTTAGAAAAATTATAACATCCTTTATAAATCAATAGTTAAAAATAGTTCCTTGATAATGGAGGATGTTTTATGAAAAAATTATTGGTAATATTATTGTCGGTATTGTTGGTTTGTTCTTCCTTCGCTGTTTCAACCTCGGCAATAGGCAATAGAACTGAGCTGATGGAAATCACACAGCAAGATGGTGATTATTCTGTTAATGCCAACCCTTATACAAGTTATGCTTATAGCAAAACCAGAGCGGTAAATTATGCTATGGAGTTTTACAACAAAAGAAACACCTATTTTTATGATATAAAAAATGCGAATTGCACCAATTTTGTTTCACAGTGTGTATCGTATGGATTCGGAAGTTCAAGCAGTACAAGTTATACTAACTCTTCATCATACAGGATGAAAAATAATGGAAATTATTCTACAGGTTGGTATGCTACACAATGGGGATGTAGCGGACCGTGGGAGTCGGTTAATGCTCATTGGACGTATATGACATCAACAAAGACAAACGCAGAGGGACCGCGAGTTATGCAAATCAATCAGTCTCAAATAGGATTGGGCGATGTTATGCAACTTGACTTTGATAACGATGGTACTTATGACCATTCGGTGATATGTGTTCAAACAAATCCGTTAAAATTCGCACAAAACACATATGATGATTTGAAACTTTTTACTCAATATTCAAGTGACTATGGTAAGAGATATTATCGTCCTACATCATATCGCGTATATTAAGGAGTATTTGAATTCATGAAACGCCTAATATGTGTTTTCCTTACTTTAATTTTAGCGACTTCTGTTGTTGCCTGCGGACAAAAAGCACCCGAAACACCACAAGAGGTTGTAAAGGAATTTTATTCGCGGTTTACTCAATGTGTAATAGATATGGAATATCCCGAAGCAGATGACATTTTGGATATGGATTCAATACAATCGTATAATCTCGTATCAAGAGTAAAAGAATCTATATTATTGCAAGCGCTAACGCTTGAGGCGGGAGAACCCATAGGAACAGAATATGCAAAATACAAACTTGAGTTCAAGGAAACAGAATACATTGACGAAAACAATGTTAAAATTACAGTTAATGTGATTGATTATGGTAATAAAAAACCAGAGCCAACAGCTCTTCATGTGTATTTTGGTATAAATTATTTTACGCTTTCAAAAAAAGATGGGAAGTGGAAGATAACCACCCGTGAACTTGAAGGCATAGGAATACCGATGCTCGAAGAGTATAATATGGATAAAAAGCTAGAGTTTGACCCTAAAACGATAGAAGAGTCCTGGCGAAAAGACAGAGGAGAATAAGTAAACAAATTATGATGAAAACCCCGAATTTCGTAAAGAAATTCGGGGTTTTATTATACATTATCTTTCTTTTCCTGTAAAGAACACAGCAATCGTACCGGGACCCGAGTGTGCGCCGATAACCGCACCAATGTCAACTACCATATCAACGGGGAGAGAGTATTTTTCTTTAATCATACCCTTAAGTGTTTCAACGTCTTCCATACAGTCGGCGTGACAGATATAAACAGGGCTGTTCGGCTTTCCGGCGGCATTCTCACCGATTTTATCAGCGATTGCCGAGAGCGCCGCGCGTCTTCCGCGCACTTTGCTCATATTAATGAGATGTCCGTCGTCGTCAACGTGTAAAATGGGCTTAATTCCGAGAAGTCCGCCCACAAAAGCAACAGTGGGGCTGACGCGTCCGCCGCGCTTGAGATATTCCAAATCGTCAACGGTAAACCAATGGCAAAGACCTTTTTTGGTTTCCTCTGCATACGCTGCGGCAGTTTCAATGTCTGCACCTGCCTTTACCTTTTCCACAGTCAGATAAACAAGCAGTCCCTGTCCTGCAGAGGCGCAAAGCGTGTCAACCGCTAAAACTTTTCTATCGGGGAATTCTTCCTTTAGTTCCTCTGCCGCCATTCGTGCAGAGTTGTATGTTGTGCTCAATCCCGAAGAAAAGCCAAGATACAAAATGTCCTTTCCGTCTGCAAGTACCGCACGGAAAGCATCCTTGAAGGTTTCCATATTAATAGCGGCAGTGGTGGCAACGGCGCCCGCACGCATACGGTCATAAAAATCCTTAGAGCCTATGTCGCCGTTTTTATATTCCTTGTCCTCGTCCTTGAATTTAAAGGTGAGAGCAAGACATTTAACTCCCCACTCGTTAAGTGTTTCAAGCGGAATGTCGCATCCCGAATCGGTAAATACAACAAAGTTGCACACAAAAATCAAATCCTTTCGTCCAATCTGCGTTTAAGTATATAAAAAAAACAAGAAACAAAACAACCTACTCTAAGATTTTTATCTCTACCACATATTTTTAATCAGTAGAGTATAAAAAAGCGACTCTACTCTGGGTAGAATCGCTCAATTTTTCGCTTGTTTAATCCTTTTTTATCTGTCTTCCTGCGGCGTGTAGGGGATTTTTTTGATAGCGGCGCGGTATGCAGGTCTAATTATGCGCTTGCAGGAGATAACCTCTTCCATTCGGTGTGCACACCAGCCTGCAACACGTGCAATCGCAAACAGGGGGGTGTAAAGCGTCTCGGGAATGCCGAGCATATCATAAACGAAGCCCGAATACAAATCCACATTTGCACAAATCGGGAGCGGAAGATTCTTGCGCTCGACAATCAGCGGACAACCGATTTCTTCAATGTTTTCGATTAAAACACCTTGCAATCCGAGTAATTTTTCTGTAAAATAATTGTAGAGCATATCATAGGCTATAGATACACCGTCAACCATTTCGCCAATATTGAGGAAATGTCCGGGTTCCCAGCTTGTCATGGAAATTGCCGCCTCTACTTCTTTCCAT
>CALDPI010000282.1 GCA_937912045.1 uncultured Clostridia bacterium | reverse complement strand
CATCACGAAATCCGCGCCCATCGCAAGCGCCAACGTAATATGATGATCGTGTACGATACCGCCGTCGGAGCATACGGGAACGTAAATGCCCGTTTCCTTGAAGTATTCGTCTCTTGCCTTGCAAACGTCGATAAGCGCGGTAGCCTGTCCTCTGCCGATACCCTTTGTTTCACGGGTGATGCAGATGGAGCCGCCTCCGATGCCAACCTTTATAAAGTCGGCGCCGCACTCAGCAAGGAACATAAAGCCTTCGCGGTCAACAACGTTGCCTGCGCCGATTTTAACCTTGTCGCCATAGGTTTTGCGGACGTATTCAATCGTTCTCTTCTGCCATTCGGAAAAGCCCTCTGACGAGTCGATGCAGAGCACGTCTGCGCCTGCCGCCAAAAGTGCAGGTATACGCTCCTCATAGTCGCGCGTGTTAATGCCTGCGCCAACAATATAACGCTTCTGACTGTCAAGCAGCTCGTTCGGGTTTTCCTTGTGGAAATCATAGTCCTTGCGGAAAACCATATATTTAAGATTCTGATTTTTGTCAACAATGGGAAGCGCGTTAAGCTTGTGCTCCCAGATGATATCGTTTGCTTCCTTAAGGGTTACATCATCGCCTGCGTATATCAAAGAGTCAAACGGAGTCATAAATTCCGATACCTTTTCGTTGCCTTCCATACGGCTTACGCGGTAGTCGCGGCTTGTGACAATGCCAAGAAGCTTGCCGTCCGCCTTTCCGTTGTCGGTTACAGCGACGGTGGAGTGGCCTGTGCGCTCCTTAAGCTCGAGAATGTCTGCAAGCGTCTGGTCGGGGCGGATGTTGGAATCACTTACAACAAAGCCCGCCTTAAAGCCTTTAACCCTGGCAACCATTGCGGCCTCGTCCTCAATCGACGGTGAGCCGTAAATAAAGGATACGCCGCCCTCGCGTGCAAGGGCAACCGCCAGTTTTTCGCCCGATACCGACTGCATTATTGCCGACACCATCGGTATGTTCATCATAATCTCGGGCTGTTCGCCTTTTTTATACTTTACAAGCGGGGTTTTGAGGCTTACGTTTGCAGGTATGCACTCTGCCGAGGAATATCCCGGAACCAACAAATATTCATTAAACGTATGCGCAACTTCCTTGTAGTAATATGCCATTTTCTCGACTCCTTGTATTTTATTATTAAGATTTATTATACATTTTTTCACGCTTTAAGTCAATAATGTTTTTAAGTTGATTTTTTTCAGAAAATATTGTATATTTATAGTATACTAATTTATCAGGGTGATTGTATGAACAAAATCATAACAGTAGGACGTGAATTTGGCAGCGGCGGACGCGAGCTTGGAAGAAGACTTGCAGAGGCGCTGGGTTTTGAATATTACGATAACGAAATTATTACAGAGATTTCAAAGCACACCTCTCTGTCCGAGCAGTATATAAAACAGATTATCGAATGCACGCCACACCAGCTTTATCCCATCACCGTCGGCCACAGCTTTGCCGTATCGGGCGACCACGCCTTTAAGCAGGTGCAGTCTGTATATGCCGCACAGGAAAAGATTATTAAGGATTTGGCAGAAAAATCAAACTGCGTTATAGTGGGCCGCTGCGCCGACTACATTCTTAAGGATTATAAGCCCTTCCGTCTGTTTGTCTATGCCGAGACCGACAGCAAGGTGAAACGCTGTATGGAGCGCGACAGCAGCATGCCCGAGCGCAAGCTTCGCCGAAAGATGCGCGGCATTGACAAAAACCGCGCAAGATATTACAGCTTCTACACCGGCAACAGCTGGGGCGCAAAGACAAACTACGACCTTTGCATTAACACCACAAACACCGAAATCAAGGAAATTGTACCTGTTCTTGCAAAAATTTTTGAATAATCCGAAAAACAGGGGCTTTCCCCTGTTTTTTGCTTGTATTAGTGAAAAATATATGGTAAAATCTTGCTATAGCAAGGCTTTGGAGGTTTAAAATGTTAGATATTAAGTTTGTCAGGGAAAACCCCGAAATCGTAAAGGAAAACATAAAAAAGAAATTTAAGGACGCAAAGCTCCCCCTCGTTGACGAAGCTATCGAGCTGGACGCCAAAAAGCGTGACGCAAATAATGAGGCAAACACCCTGCGCGCCAACCGCAACACCGTATCAAAGCAAATCGGTGCATTGATGGGACAGGGCAAGCGCGAGGAAGCTGAAGAGATGAAAAAGCTCGTCAGCCAGCAGGCAGAGCGCCTGCGCGAGCTGGAGGCGCTTGAGGACGAGTATGCCACCCGTCTTAAAGAGGTTATGATGAAAATCCCCAACATTATTGACGATTCTGTGCCGCTCGGCAAGGATGACTCCCAGAACGTTGAGGTTACACAGTACGGCGAGCAGACAAACCCCGAATTCGAAATTCCCTACCACACCGACATTATGGCGAAGTTTGCAGGAATCGACAAAGAGGCTGCAGGCCGCGTCGCAGGAGAGGGCTTTTACTATCTTATGGGCGACATTGCACGTCTGCACTCTGCCGTCACCGCTTATGCGCGTGATTTTATGATTGATAAGGGCTTTACCTACTGCATTCCGCCCTTTATGATTCGCTCCAACGTTGTTACGGGTGTTATGTCCTTTGAAGAGATGGATGCTATGATGTACAAGATTGAGGGCGAGGACCTCTATCTCATCGGCACGTCTGAGCATTCGATGATTGGTAAATTCATCGACACCATCACCCCAGAAGAGACCCTGCCGCTCACTCTCACAAGTTATTCGCCCTGCTTCCGCAAGGAAAAGGGCGCCCA
>CALDPI010000281.1 GCA_937912045.1 uncultured Clostridia bacterium | reverse complement strand
GGAAGGGACAGGAGATTGCGGTCCTCTTTGTGGCAAGCACCTACTGTATGCACTCCTATGTTGAAAACGCCCGGATTACTGTTACCTATGCCGATGGCACATCCGAAGATACAAGCCTTATCTACCCAATTCATATTGATGACTGGCTTACCTCAGCACTGACAACCCAGGGTGAAATCTTCTATTTTAACGATTTTAACCATGCAACGGTGCAGAAGATTCGGCTTAACCCCGATAAGGCGCTTGAAAACATCAAGATTGAAGCGGTAGCCAACGAGGTGATTTTGGGCGTTGTCGGTATCAGTATCAGCAGATAAAACATTACATGAAATAAAGGTGATAATAATGAAAAAACAGATTCGCGCAATGATGATCGGCGCCCACCCCGATGACTGCGACTTTCGATGTGGTGGTTTGGCACTGAAATATGCTCAGGCAGGCCATAAGGTGAAGTTTCTTGCAATGTGCGATGGCAGCGGTGGCCACCACATTATGGAGCCTGCTGAGATTGCAGCACGGCGCAGGGGTGAGACCCAGGAAGTCGCCAGAATTGCGGGTATTGAATACGATGTTTGGAATGTGACAGACTGTGAACTGATGGCTGACCTGGAAACCAGAAAACGCCTGGTCCGGGAGATTCGAAAGTTCAATCCGGACATTATCTTCTGTAGCCGTCCCAACGACTATCATGCCGACCACCGTAATACCGCACAGCTGGTGCAGGACGCATCCTTCCTGCTGACCGTGCCCTGTATCTGCGCCGACACCCCCTATATGGAGCATATGCCGGTGGTGCTGTACTGGCACGACTCCTTCAAAAAGCCCTATCCCTGCCAGCCGGATGTTATCGTTCCCATTGACGACACGCTTGACGTATTTGGTGACGTAGGGGACGTTGACCCTGCATCCGAGCTTATCGAGCGCGAGAATGCGGCTGAATTGAGCCGCAGAATAAGTGAACATCTTTCTGAGTATGAAAATAGAGTCTGGTGGCTTTATTTTTCGGGACTTTCTTCTGCACAAATAGCACGCGTGGTGGGGCGCTCACCAAAATCGGTAGGGAACGCACTCTGCCGAATCAGACAGAAATTAAGAGCCTTGCTCTCATAAGGCTTTTGATATATATGCCCGAATAGCTTAAAGAAGAGCGTTGGGTCACCAAAGGTGGCGGTTGAAGTCCGCCGAGGGCAGAATATACATATACAAGAGGTAAATCATGTACGAAGAAGAAGTTGTGGTCGAAACCACCGAAGTCGAAACCGAAGAAGTAGCTGCCCCTGAGTACACGGACGAGACTCTCGTTTGCGTTGAGTGCGGTAACGAGTTCGTTTTCGCAGCCGGCGAGCAGGCTTTCTATGCTGAGAAGGGTTACACCAACAAGCCCAAGAGATGCAAGGCGTGCCGTGACGCAAAGAAGAATGCCGGTAATCCTCCCAAGCAGTATTTCTATGCTGTTTGTGACGAGTGCGGCGGTGAGGCCAAGCTCACATTTGAACCCTCAAAGGATAGACCCATTTATTGCAGCGCTTGCTTCGAGAAGAGAAGAAACGCAAACAAGTAAGTCTACGCTTTAAATAAATGCCTCTGCCGATGCAGGGGCATTTATTTTTTATAGCAACGGTTGAAGCATTTCAACGAACGGTTTATTGACATGCCAAAACCAGTGTGATAAAATTTTAAAAAAGAGCAAACCGTTTGAGCTTTTTTGACACTAAATATATAAAGACCTATGAAGAAAGGAGCTTTTATGAGGAAAAAAGAAAAAAAGAAAAAGTTGCCGCTTGGCAGGACGCTATCGAATAATATCTTTGCTTTGAGGCAGGTGTGGGAGGGCTCGCGCTCCTACTTCTTTATGTATTATTTTGTGACCGTTCTGAATGCACCGCTGAACTTTTTGCTCACGACGTATCTTGTCAGAGCAATCGTTGACAGCGTAAGCGGTACGGGCTGGAGCACGGCGGAGGTTTTTCGGTACATATTCATCGTCGGCGGTGCGGCAATAGTTATTTGGACGCTGTCAAATTACTATTGGAACGTTCCGTCCGTGAAGGCGAACCAAAATATACAGCACCGCCTGAAGAAAAAGCTGTACAAAAAGGCCACCGAGGTGGAGCTTGCCTGCTATGAGGACCCCGCATTTTACGATAAGTACGTAAAGGCGATGGACGAGGTAACGGGCAGAGTATACGACGTTATGAATACGCTTGATAATCTTATCTGGACGCTCACATCCCTCTCGCTCAACTCACTTTTACTGTTCACTATCGACCCGCTGCTTATAATATTTGCCATTTTGCCGCTTCTTATGGGCTTTGTGCGGCATTGGGGGCAGGTCATTTATCACGGATGGCAGATGGCGGGTAAGCCGTCCGACCGAAAGTACAATTACGTGCGCCGCACGTTCTACCTTTCGGACTATGCAAAGGAGATGCGCCTTGGGCGCTTCTCCGAGCAACAGCTTTCAATGCTTGCCGACGTGAGAGGCGAAAAGACCAAGCTCTGCGGCAAGCACGGAAGCAAGTTTGCGCTGTCTTGCGTTTTATACGAGTACGGAATGCAGACCGTTACCGTGCTTGGAGCTATGGCGTATTCGCTTTGGCGCACGCTCGGAGAAGGTCAGGGCAGTATGACTCCGGGTGACTGCATCGTGGTGCTTACCTCCATAGGTAACGTATCGTATATGCTTTCGCGCGTGGTGCAGAACTTTGCCGAGTTTTCCGAGCATTCGCTCTATATCGAGAACGTCCGCTACTTCCTTGATTATCAGCCCACGATAACGGAGGATGAGAGCGCACCCGAGGCAAGCGCGGGCGACGTGGAGATAAAAAATCTTCATTTTAAATATAAGAACGCAGAAAAAGAGTCTCTTGCGGGGGTCAATATAACAGTTCGCAAGGGTGAGAAGATCGCGCTCGTGGGCAGAAACGGTTCGGGAAAAACAACGCTCGTAAAGCTCCTTTTGCGGCT
>CALDPI010000280.1 GCA_937912045.1 uncultured Clostridia bacterium | reverse complement strand
AAACAGGTTGACAAACGATATCTTTATAATGTATAATAGAGCAGAAGTCTACTTGGAAGCATAGCTCAGTTGGTTAGAGTACTTGCTTGACATGCAAGGGGTCACTGGTTCAAGTCCAGTTGTCTCCACCATATTTTAAAAAAAGCCGCTGTTTTAGCGGCTTTTTTCATTATAATGTTCATCAATTCAAGAATTTTTCAAGAATTTCGTATAAAATAGCAATAAATATCCCCCCGTTATACGGGGGGATATTTATTTTATACGTTTTCGACCTTTATTGTGTTTGTGTTGCCAGATACGCCGTTGGTCATTCCGCCGGTGATGACTATGTGGTCGCCGCTTTGTAAAGAAAATTCATCAATCGCCTTGTTTTTGGCGGTATAAAACAGCACGTCGGTTGAGTCAAACCTGTCGCACATCATAGGCAGTACTCCCCAGGACATTGCAAGCTTGCGATACGTTTTTTCGTTTGTTGTGAGTCCGATAACGTTCATTGGTGGACGGAAGCGCGAAACCATACGCGCGGTTTTGCCCGAAAGAGAGCACACAACGATTGCCTTTGCATCGATATCCATTGCCATTGCACAGGTGGCGTGAGAAACTGCATCGACCGTGTCTTTAATTTTAAACGAACTGCTAAAAAAGCGTTTTTTATAATGAATGTTTTCTTCGGTGTGCTCTGCGATTTTGGACATAGCCTTTACCGTCTTGACAGGATACTTTCCTGCTGCTGTTTCGCCCGAGAGCATAATCGCACTCGTTCCGTCATACACAGCGTTTGCCACGTCGGAAATTTCCGCTCTGGTGGGACGCGGATTATAAATCATTGATTCAAGCATTTCGGTTGCGGTAATAACGCGTCTGCCGAGGAGACGGCATTTGGTAATGAGCCGCTTTTGTATGGCAGGCAGTTCCTCAAACGGAATCTCAACACCCATATCACCGCGGCCAATCATTATGCCTGTGCACTCCTCACAGATTTCCTCGATATTGTCGACGCCTGACCTGTTTTCAATTTTTGCAATCAGGTCGATATCCTTTCCGCCATTTTGCATTATAAACTCTTTAACATCAACCATATCCTGTCGGCAGGATACAAATGAGCAGGCAATAAAATCGACGTCGTTTTGAATACCAAACAGGATGTCACTTTTATCCTGCTCGCTCAAATATATCTGGTGCAGATGCTTATTAGGAAAGCTCATACTTTTGCGGTTTGAAAGCTCACCGCCGAGCAGAACCGTACAGTTAATATCGTTACCGTCAACGCTATCGACGGAGAGTGTCAGCATTCCGTCATTAAGAAGGATTGTATCGCCTGCCGAAAGCTCACGCGGGAGGCCTGCATAATTGACCGACACGCGATTTTCATCACCGATAATCTCCTCAGTTGTGAGGACAAACTTATCGCCCTCTCTTAACGTAATTTTGTCGTTTTTGAAGGTTTTAATGCGATATTCGGGTCCCTTGGTGTCGAGCATAATTGCAACGGGCATATTAAGCTCTTTTCTAACCTCTTTGATAAGCTCAATCTTTTTAAGATAGTCCTCGTGCGTGCCGTGCGAAAAGTTAAGTCTTGCAACGTTCATTCCTGCAAGGCACATCTCGGTCAAGGTTTTCTTATCCGAACAGGATGGACCTATGGTGCATATAATTTTTGTTTTTCTCATAATTTAACCTTCTTGTTTTATTTATCAGAACAATACTTTTTAAAACCCTCTGAATATTTTTGCTCGCCGTTTGGCATAACCCACATTGCCTCTACCCCATCGGTTTTAGCAACAAGAGAAAAGCCATCCTCAAAGCTCATTGTGAACAGCGCAGTCGAGAGTGCATCTGCAAGTGCGGAGCTTTTTGTGAGCACCGAAACGGATAGAAAATTTTCACCCGGCATAAGCGTTGACGGGTCTATTATATGATGATAATTCTTACCGTCAACTACATAAAAGCGTTGGTACGAACCGCTGGTGACAAGTGACATATCCTCAAGCAAGAGGTATTCAATATACGGCTTGTCATCGTCATCCGTATCGGGATTTTCTATTCCGACCTTCCATTTTTCTCCGTCTGCACGCCTGCCGACACACCGCACGTTTCCGCCAACGTTTAATATATAACCCGTATAGCCCTTGCTTTTCATCCAAAGAGCAACCTGCTCAACCGCATATCCCTTTGCAACGGCACCCACGTCAAGACGCATCAGTGGGTCACGCAGGTAGACCGTGCTTTTTTCGGCATCAAGCACCATATTGTTTATATCTGTATGCACTGCCGCATTTTTTAAAACGTCAAAGGACGGAAGTGTCGCAGAGGACGGGTTGTTGATGCCCTCTTCCCTGTGCTGATGCCAAACGTTAAGCACACTGCCAAAAGCTACGTTCAGCTTGCCGTTTGTGGTGTTATACATATCATTTGCAAAGGAAAGCAAATTTATGATTTTAGCATCAACCGAAACAGTCGTATGCTCGCCGCCTGTGGTTTGATTGACCGAAGCAAGATTATTAATGCCGTCGTACTTATTATATATATTATACAGCCTATGATACACCGACAGTTCGCGCTTTATTTCAGCACAAATCTTGTCAAACGTTGCCTTTTCCTTTTCAAAGCCGATAATTGTTGTAACGGTATCAAAATAATCAAAGGAGTAGTCGGTATATTTTGTTGTGGCGCAACCGGAGAGGGTTGCTAACATAACCAAGCACAAAAAAAGGCAGAGAAATCTTTTCATCTGAAAAATCCAATCCTTAAATAAAATTAAGAGGTGTCGGGAATGCGACACCTCTAATTATTATATACAAATTAATCGATTGTAGCAGCTTTTACAGCGGCCTTTACCATATCTGCAATATTAATTGTGCAGCCAGCGGTCTGCAAGGTATCAATTCCGTATCCGGTGTCAACAGCCAATGCTTTAACCTCATCTGCTGTCTTGCCAACGCAAGCAGCATTAAATGCATCGGCCTGGTCGAACCACTCTTTTTTAGCACCACCATATGCAACCATACCATAGTTTTCACCTGCATCAAGCTTTGTGGTGATGGCCTTTGCGGTATCCTCAGTAACGCCCTTGGCATCAAAGCTTACTTTGCCCTGAAGTGCATCGGTCAAAACAGCAACAACCTTGCCATCCTCACCGACAACGGCTGCTGTAGCGGTTGTGTCAACCTCGTTAAGACCTGCGGCGTCAGCGGCGGCATCCTTGGAGCCTGTCTGGGTGGAAACGAGAGCAACGTTAACGGTATCGTCAGCGGTTGCTTTAGACTCTTTAGCAGAAGCAATAGCCTTTTCGAGAGCAAGTACAAAGTCATTTACAAATACGGTACAACCTGCCTTAACAACCTCGTCAGTACCCTTATTATTTTCGGCAACAAGCGCCTTAACCTCTGTCACAGTTTTGCCGGCAACCAAGGCCTCGAACGCGTCTACCTGCTCGAACCATTCTTTAGTGGCACCGCCATACGCGACCATGCCGTAGTCCTTGCCCTTTTCGTATTTTGATGCAAATTCATTGGCGACAACAAACTTACCCTCTGAAGTGAAAGCAACCTCGTTTGACATTGTGTCAATGTCGCATTTAACAATTTTTCCGTCCTTGTTTAAGAGAACTGCTGCAACGGTTGTCACGAACTCTGCCTTGCCGTTAGTATCGGCATCAGCGCTGGTTATTCCCTGTGAGTAAGCGTGAACGCCCATACCAAATTTAAGTGTTTCATTTTCACCGCAACCGGCAAGTGAAGCCACTGATAAAACAAGTGCTGCCATTAATACAATGCTGAGTAATTTTTTCATTTTGTCATCTCCTAAAATTTGTTATTTTTTTGTCAAACAAATTATACTATAACGAGCATACATTGTCAACAATATATGCATTTAACCTATCTTTAATTTTTCTGTGCGTTTTAAAAGCAGAGCGCCCAGCAATCCGACAACTATGCCTGCCAAAACACCGGTTACGGCGAGGACAAGCATATAATATCCTATTTGTTTGGTTTGCATCACTAGCATTGCGACGATAATCTGTCCGAGATTGTGCACAACACCGCCCGCAATACTGACACCAACCATTGAAAAAAGTGCAGTCTTTTTCAAAAGAAACATAATAGTCAGGCTGAGCACCGCACCTGCAAGGCTATACGAAAGTGTCAGCACATTGCCAAAAAGCAAAGCCACTGCAAAAACGCGTATGAGTGAGGTTATCACAGCGTGCTTAAATGAAAGCTTATATAATATGAAGATGATTATAACGTTTGGCAGGCCAACCTTTATTCCCGGCACAGCCGACCATATCGGCGGCAGGAGCATCTCTACGTAGGATAAAACAATGGAAAAGGCAACAAATATGCTGAGGAATGTTATTTTTTTAATTTTCGACATACAAACACCATTCCCTATTCTGTAATCGACACAACTACCTTGTGTGGAAGACAGACGATGCTTTCGCCCGTTTTTGAAATTTTTCTGTGACCAACACAGATTTTGTCAGGACAGGTTGCACTTTTTACATATGCTTTTCCGTCACTGATAACGAGGACGTTTTCCTCGGCACCATCGGCACCTGTGGTGATGGTTTTTTCGATAGTGGCATTAATGCTTTCTTTAAACACTTCCCTGCCGTCCACCGAAACCGATACGTATTTCCCGTTTTTCATTGTCAACAAAAAAATAGCAAAACAGACGGCACTCAAGCCCAATATAGAAACCGCCAGGATTATATCGTTTTTGTGTTCAGACAACAGTTTTTTTATACTCATTTAACCAACCAACGTTTTTATACAGTGTGTGGGACAGTTTTCTGCACATTTATTACATCCATCGCATTTATCATAATCAATTATAGCAACGTTATTCTGAACTGTTATTGCCTTTTGAGGACAGTTAAGCTCACATTTTTTACAGCCTATGCAGGCGTTTTTGCATTTTTTGCGCGCAGCTGCGCCCTTATCAAGACTGCTGCACGCAACTGCAACACGGCTGATTTGCGGAATAATCTCGATAATGCCCTTGGGACATTCCTTCGCGCAAAGTCCACAGCCTACGCACTTTTTAGAATTAATACGTGCAA
>CALDPI010000279.1 GCA_937912045.1 uncultured Clostridia bacterium | reverse complement strand
ATACTGTCTGCGGTCACGCGTGAGTTCACCCTTTGGTGTCTCGGTATAGCAACTAAAAATTCGCGCTTTCTGGTTTTCGCTTTTGGCCTGGTGGTCGGAAATGCCCGTTCTGCCTATGAAAAGCTTTGAAAGCTCTGAAAGCGCCTCGTCCGAAAAACGCTCGAAATCACGGTCGATATCGTTGTCACACAGCGTAACCGTAAAGGCGTATATTTCCTCCTCTGTGTGTTCGCGGCGTGTGTACTTGTTTATGAGTGAGAGCTCACCCTCGCGCAATACACCTGCCTCGCAAAGTTTTCCGTTTTTCACTAATCTGCCTCCGTTTCTTTGATGGTTTTATCTGCCTGCGCATTTAAAAGTCGTGCCTTTGCAAGCGTTACCTCGTCCTGCAGACTTATGTTGTTCCAGTCGAGTGACACGTCACAGTAAAAGCCCTCACTACGCAGAAAGGTGCGGCAGATTTTTAAAATTGCAGGCGTGAGAAGGGTGCGATAATATTCGAGCTCACTTGTGAGAATGTCTGCCTGCTGTGAGGACATTCGCTCGGTTGTGGACCAGGTGAGTCCCAACAAAAAAGGTGGCAAACCCGTTTTGGCAATTATCTGCTCTGTGAGTGCGCGAATGGGCACCTCTATCTCGGGCAGGGTGGCATCTCCGCCGATTACCTTAATATCCACGTCACCAACGGCAACAAAATCCTTGACTGCGTGTGTGTCACGCATCGCTTCCGACCAGGCTGCCGCTATCTCGTCGGCACGATTTTCAGAAAGGCCTGCATCATTCCCTGACGGACGGTATGTGACCGCAAAGCGCATATTCCCAAGCCTTTCAAAATTTGTGCCGATGGTGCTGTAAATTTTAAGCAGAACCTCGCTCACAAAGGGCAGTCCGCGCAAAAGCGAATTGCCGTATGGGCTGTCCGGCTCGGGAGAGAGCGCGGTTAGCAGCACCCTCTCGGGATAGCGGACCGCTTCGCCGTCGGCTGTGAAAATTTCCGGCTTTAGCGGATTTTTGCCCACCCGAAGCTCGACGTTTTCGAGTGCCGCACCGTAAAGAGCGCAGAGTCTTCCGCTGCCGTCAAGCACCATTTCGTTAACGGCGGTGCCATAGGTCAGCATTCGGTCAACCGTGCTGGCTATAAAGCTCTCTATTCCGAAAGAAACAGGGCCTGTGGGGACGCTTGCGAGAAAATCGTTTAACATTTTTTCTGCCGTTTTGTCCCTGCACGTCACCACAACTCCGCCGCACAGGCGGACAATTTTTTCAATGGCGGCATCAATAATCGGTATTGCCTCACGCAAAGCCCTATACATTGAAAGCTCTGCGCGCGATACCACCGGGGCACAGTTGACGAGAGAAAAGCCGTCATTGCCGCGTGCGGTCTGCACCGCCGCAGTAACCGTGCCTGCTTTTTTGTTCTTTTTAGAAGCCTTAATATTTCTTCCTCCTATCTTCTTGCCGCGACGGCAACCGCCGACGTTTCGTTTCCGTAAAGCACCGTCGACACGAAGTATCGCATATCGTCCATTGCGTGGTCGTTTTCCTTTATCGGACTGTCCTTTATTGCAGAGGGCGCCCATCGGTAGAGCGAAAATTCGCGCACTATGTCGGCACAGCCGCGGCAGATTTTAATTTTTCCGCCCCGCAGTGCGTCGGACACGCGGCGGATTCCGTCAAGCACGTCGTTTTTTGCGGCAACACACTCAAACTTTCCGTGCCTTCGGATACAGGTTATAAAGGAGGCGGCAGACGGGTCGCATATCACAGCACTTATGCGTCGGCCGTTTGCCAGGCGCACAAGCGCGCTGTAATACTCCTCGTCGGTTTTTTGCATTCCTGCTCTTTTGGAGGAATAATAATATTCTTCCACGCGGTACCAAACGCCGTCGCACAGTCCCCACAGCCCAAAGGATGACGGGTTTACGGTGCCGTAATCGCAGGAGATGTAGTATTTTTCGCACCGCTCCGGCGCGTCACAGAGCTGCTCCTCTGTGAAGAAGGGATAGATAAGTCCCTCCGCCGCCACCCACTTGCCCAGCACAAAGCGCTCGTAAAAGGTGCCGGTATAAAGCGATGCATACCGCTTCAGCATTTCGGGCGAGAGCGATGGGTTTTCCGCCATTGTAAAATGCAGATAGAGCGCGTTTTTTCTCTCCCTTTGTTTTATCCACTCTTTGTAAAACCAGTGCGACGGCGCCTCGGGGTTGCAGTTGAAGAAAAATTTTGACCCCTCGACCGAGCAACGCGCAAGTGCCTGTTCCACAAAAGAGCGCGGCATCAACACAACCTCGTCAAACAGCACGCCCGACAGCGTCATTCCCTGTATGAGCGCGGCGCTTGACTCGTCCCTGCCGCCGAAAAGATAGTATCTGTTTTCTATGCCGTCACGGCTGAGCACCAGCATTCCGCGGCTGAGCGTTTCCTTGCAGTCAAAGCCGAGCTGACGCAGCGTTTCGCACATTGGGGTGATAAGGTTTCGTCTGAGCGACGTTACGGTCTTGCCGCAGATGGCAAAGTCGGCACCGCTGAAGCGATAGAACGACCAGAAAACAAAGGAAAGAAAGAGTGACACCGATTTTCCGCTTCGCACGGCACCGTCACATATCAGCGCGTCACGCGTATGGTACGGACTTTCGTCATGCCAGAAGGTAAGTGCCGTCATCTGCTTTTTTGAAAAGGGCTTAAACTCCATCACATTCACCTGTAAGGGAAAGGTTTCTGGCACCCTCGCACAAGGCACGGTAAAATGGTTCGGCTGTGCTGCCGACAGCTTCCGCCTCGCCCGATTGCAATAAATCGAGGGCTTTTATGCGGTCAAAAAACTTCATATCAATACCGCCACCCTTGTTTAATTTGAGCTCCGACACCATAAATAAATCCAATCCCTCAAGCTCTTCCTTTGTCACGGGGGTTTCCTTTGTTGCCAGATAGACCGCGTCGGCTATGCTGCCGAATGCGATTCTCTCAAGTCCCCTGTGTGCGCTCGGTTTTATTAGTGCGTTTTGTTTTTCACACTCGCGTTTCAACTTGCCAAGAGTACAAAATATCTCTTCCAAAAAATCACCTGTTTAATGCTGATTTAATAACTTCAGTAAAATCACTTGATTTATAAAATATAAATGTTAAAGTATTAAAGATACAAATTGTACT